>JAJFLF010000124.1 GCA_021772845.1 Mariprofundus sp. | reverse complement strand
TTTAGCGATTTAATTCCGTATTCTGACCCTGATCCCATGAGTTCTCCCTACTCTGATCTGACCGAACTGCCGCGCTTGTGATATCCAAACTACAATGCCGTACCTGTTCATTTCGCTATCGCATTATTAATCCGCTTAAACCACTCGGTTCAAACGATTAAAGTGTTCACACTATTTGCTCATTCACAACAGAGACCATGCTAAATCTCAAGATGTGCGCAAACCTGACAATCTGAAATAGCCGCTATGGTATATAGCACGATTTGCACGCGCATATCATGAGATTCAATATCTATGAAAAGTTACTATATGCATCCCCTATCACACGGATATCGTGATTACACCAATCTGGGTGCAAATTGCAAAAGAAAAGTTATTCAGCCAAAGATACTACTGATAAATAGTATGAACAGCAGCCTCTATCGTCATCAGAAAATGCAGGCTGAACCCATTGTTAAACAAGCTTTGCGGGGAATAAGTTTTTAGGAATGCTTTTGTGTTTATTATATTCAAATCAACAGTGCGCCATTGCAAAACCCGGCACCTTGATTAGGAGCTGTGATTGCTCATATTATCATACGCTGCATCGGCCATGCTCACTGGGGCCGTGCTTTTGCTCTTGAGCTTACAACATGGTCGGTCTGTTTTTCAGCGTACCTTTAAAATAGATCAGAGCCGTCATAACAACGCACGGTTGGTTTCGTCATTTTATATTTATGTTCCTGAATTCTAGTTTTTTTAATTTCCTGGTTTTTTGAATTACCACGAATCATGTCCAATATGGTCCGTATAAATGATGATTTTTTAGTGATATCTTCCATGATATTCCCCTGTTTTTATTTGCGCGAAAGCCTGGCCGATTTATGCACCACTCCCACATTTCCGCAACGGCGCGAACCTTAAACAGAAGAGAGTCAGAATTGATGTGAACTATTTCACATCAATGCTTATTGATTGATGAATAGATGAGGGCATGATTCAGTGATGGTGAAAAAGCAGACATTTAATAGCGAAGATTTTCAAGGCGCTCCTGAAAGCAATGTAAAAAAAGGTTCCTGCCTGATCTACAGGGGTGAAGCGAGCCAGAAAATCGCATATTTTATTGTATCCGGCAGTGTGGAGGTGAAAACCGAATGCGTCGATGGTACACAGCTTCTGCTCTACAAATTACAGGCTGGAGAGCTGTTTGGTGAGCTGGTATTTATGGGGGTCAGTGAGCGCACGGCCAGTGTCTATGCGGTTGAAAATGCAACTTTGATCAAGATCAATGAAAGAACCTGGGAAAGATGCATGCAGAATCCTGAATTTCTTAAAAAGGTATACGACATTCTTCTGCATCGATTCATTGATACCACCGAAGTAGTGAATCGTCTTGGTCAATCCACGGTGCATCATCGCCTCTGCATCTACCTGATATCACTGCCTGAATGGCGTCAGTCAAATAAAGGCATTATCAGAGTTACTTTACCAACCAATACAAAATTGGCGACAATGGTGAACTGTACCCGTGAGCGAATGTCTGCGGTAATGCGCCACTTTTATAAGTCAGGCGCCATTGAAAAAGTCGGTTCTGATGGTGAGGTGCTACTGTCGCATTCAGGCTTGTTAGAGATGACCACAGATTAACAACCGCTGGGCTCATTTTTTTGTTTGTTTCAATACCTCTTGGAAACGATAAAGCAAAGAAAAACCCAACAACGCATGCCTTCCCTGCTCACTCACCAATATCTTCATTCCAGAGTTCAGGCGACTCTTTGATAAAATGCTGCATAAGCTGAACACAGCGCTGATCATCGGCGATGGTCACGCTCACACCACGGGAACGCAGATGCTGCTCAGGACCCTTGAAGGTACGGTTCTCCCCCACCACTACGTTTCTTATGCCATACAGAAGCACAGCACCGCTACACATGTCACAGGGAGATAATGTTGAATAGAGAATTGCCCTGCGATAATCGGCCGCTTTGATGCGGCCTGCATTTTCCAAACAATCAATTTCCGCATGCAGGGTAGCACTGCCCTTTTGTACGCGTCTGTTATGACCACGCCCGACAATTTCACCATCAATCACCAGCACCGATCCGATAGGAATACCGCCTTCTTCTAAGCCCTTTTCCGCTTCCGATATTGCAGCCTCTAAAAACTGATCCATAACAACTCCTCCCATTGATGCAACGAACTGATGCAACACACTGATTCAACGAACACACCAATGCAGTGCCAGATTAACAGTTTCAGCAGCTGCGTGATACCCGACATCTCTAGATATAATGAGTAGGAGTGGTTACATGAGAACAATAATTAGTCACTGCCTTGAATGTGCAGTTCGGGCCAATAACAGACGTTCAACACTTTGTGTTGGTAACCACTTCATCCTGAGGCTTGATATTCAGCGAACAATCGGGAAATAGCCAGTAGAAAATCTAACCGTTTTTTCATCTCCATTTGACTGCCTGGAAAAATTAATTCAAGTGTGTGAACTAGTTCACATTATATTCTGTTCGAACTACTACAGTATGTGGAAGTAAGGAATTTCTACTGATTATGGATCGTCCAAAATATTGGAGAGAGCTGAATGAGAAAACTTATCTCAAGTATGGCAACAGTGTTCATGATAATCTGTTTATCAGGCACTGCAGACGCTGGCAGTGATGTTGGGGTAGTTAAAACTGCTGTTGAATTGCAGACTATAGAGAAATCACAGAAAGCAATCGCAGAACATCAAACCAATCAAAAGGAACTCTGGGCAGACAAGATAGACCCACTGATAGCTCAAATTACAGACATGACTACAAAGTGGGGATACAACTATTGTGGCGGAGGAAGTCGTGAGTATTCAGAGGCTGCATATCAACGCTATGTTCAATGCCTTGAAAGCCTGCAATCGCAGAGTATGGCTTCTGAAGAGAGGATAGTTCAATACCAGACGGAAGTGATTTCACACAGGAATGCAGAGGAAGCAGCAGCGGTTGAACGCGTAGCCAAGATCGATGCCTGGCTCCCTCCTGAATAGGCAAAGAACGATTAGCTAATAACCCATGCCTGAGCCGGTCGCATTCATACAATGAGCTGGTATGACTACATTAGATCAAGAAACTATCGCTCCCGCTTTAGGCCACTGTCATTCAACAGCCCCAACAATCTCTGCAGAGAAGTTCAACAAGATCTAATCAGGAGATCATTTACTCTTCTCTTTTGTACGCATCTCAGCTTCACATTTAGGACAATATTTTGAATGCCAGGGATCTAATAGAATCGGAGTCTCGCAGGCAATGCATCTTCTGAAGGTGTTCGTTTGTAAATGTTTATCACTAATATCATTTTTATACTTCATTCAAGTATCCTCCATTGATTATGGAAATAACAAACACATCATTTCTTATGTGGAAAACATACTTACACATTGCTTTCCCGAAGTTTAAGTCTAAGGGAAATTCGGAGATCATCCAATTCAAAAATATTATGGTTATAATAACCATAACTAATAGTTCCGTATGATCTCTTTTGGCCGGAAGTCTCGCCTTAGAACTCGGTCAGGTTTGATAAAGCAACAGAGCCTTTTTTGGATAGCATTTAAATCATTCGGTCATTCATATGTAGCGTCTGCTGGTTTGGAGAGTGCACCCCTAAAGTGACACCTGACAAAGCAGCGCTATTTTGATTTAACTTTGACCCTGCTGGTCACCTTCGAAACCCCTTTAATACCTTTTACGATCTTGATCGCTCTATTCAGCTCTGTTTTGGACAGAGCCCTGCCAAACAGGAACACATGACCGCCGACAGAACGCCAGCGAAAGTTGGTGACATTCACGCCCTTGCCCTCCAGCAGCAGGGCATTAATCTTTTTCTCTATGACGGTATCATCTACAAAGCCTTCGACAGCCCCTTTATCCTTTTCGGTTTTCTTGTGCACAATGACTTCGTTGTAAACCTTTTTAACGCCCTTGACTGATTTCGCGAGACTGCCGGCCTGCTGCTTCTGTTTATTGGTTTCGACCATTCCGCTAAGCATGACATCCTGTTCATAGACATCCGTAGAGACAGAAATAACATCAGAACCCATCTTGTCGGTGATCGTTGAGACAATGGACGCTTTGATTTTAACATCCTTGCCTATATCCGCTGAGCTGCGATCTTCCGCTACCGCTTCCACTGCATCTTTTATATATCCCAGCGGATTGAAATCAAAAGCCTGAACAGGCGTTACGTGGCATAAAAGAGCGAAGAGAACAGGATAAAATATTTTCTGCATGTCAGGCCTCCAGAGAAATCAATGATCGCATCATACTAGTCTGAACGATTCACAATACCGTTGATACTTCATGTAAGCTATGCGCGATCAGT
>JAJFLF010000123.1 GCA_021772845.1 Mariprofundus sp. | reverse complement strand
GCTTATGGGTTGCCGATTTCGGTGTAGGATAGGCCGAATGAGTGCACCCCAAGCGTGGAAACTGCTTCTCGTATGTCTGGCAGGCTGGGTGAACCGGCATCAGCTCGACGTGATAGCGTACATCCAGGAAGGGAACAGGATTCTCAAGTCCAAGCTCAAGGGCAAGAGGATTCGTTTCACCGATGTGGCATGCGTTATCATTCCCTTTATCTCAAACGGCAGCCGGTATCCGTCCTCAAAGTGGTTTTATGTTGCGTTGGTCGGAGGGACATGGGATTTGCACAAGCTAGGCTTATCGGTTCCACCCGGCTTAGGCAGGAAGAACGAGGTATTGTGGTGTTTAGGGAACTGCAACGCAATCGTGATTGTGCTGGGATTGGCTTGAATCGCAACAATCTTTTGGACAATATACGCGGTTATCAATCGAGCTGGGTAAGTGTTCTTATGACAGAGTGCCATAAGCTGAACTTTTTTGATCTGGTGAAGCTGTCGCATAAGCGGTGAGCATGATTACTAAAAGACATCCACATGTGCTATGTAGTTGTCCATATTAGAGGCCCGTGGCAGAGGATCTTATCAATTTAGCTATATTGTGTATGTCTATTTTTTGCGGCCGAATCTTACGATTTGACCACGAACCCAATAATCCCATTGCTTGTCGATTGGGAGGTCCTTGAATTGTGGTAGTAAATCGTTCAATTTATCGTTGTGTTTTTTCGATTTTACATAGGCGCGGGCGAGGTGTTTCATGGCAGCGTAGTTGCTCGAATCAATTTCGAGTGCGTCTTCATAGGTATTGATCGCGGCATCGAGCCGGCCTATGTTTTCGTAGAGCAAGCCAAGGTTGGCGCGAGGTTCTGATGTGTTGGGCGCAAGTTTTGCAGCAGTACGAAACTCCCAGGCAGCTTTGTAGTATTCTTTTTTCTGCATCAGAATCAAGCCTAGGTTGTTGTGGGGTGATGCGTAATACAAATCTTGGTCGATCGCTTCGCGAAACTTTTGCTCAGCTTGGTCGAATTGCTCATCTTCAAGCAGCTTTAGGCCTGCATCGTTTAGCTGCTTAGCAGTATTCGTATGGCGATCCTGTTGAGCTGCCTCCGAAAAGCTTGAGGTCTTCAAGGTGGATGTACATCCAGAAGATAATGTCAGCGCCAGGATGGAATAAGTACATACAAAGCATGGTGCCAATGATTGTTTCAATATATTCAAAGCATACTCCTATCAGTGTTGCCCAGGATAACCATTTATCGGTTAATCTGCCTGTCGAGGTTGGATTCGGGTAGCCGTTAACGTGACACCAAGAAAAACGTCATAAAATTGACACTATATTGCCTGTAAGTGAGTATTGGTGCATATGCTTATTACAAACGTCATTCGGGTAATATGGTTATCGGAACACCAAATACTAGCATTATTTAGCGGGTATTTATGAGAGTTGTGTAGAGGACCGATAGAACTACCTACTTGTGCAATGGGAAAGACTTTTGGCATGAAACTCCCTAAAACAAGGTCCACTGCGATCTGGCACTTGAGTTGATCAAGCGCCCCTAGTCATGCAGTAGCAAGGTTTTGTTAATGGCGGGAAGCGCACATAGCGAACACAAATCGTAATTCTACAAAGCCTTATGCGGCTTACGATGTTCTCGATATATGATGATATACCGACACTCAATACCAACAATTTTACTAGCCTCTATGATCATGTTGGTAGGCGTATGCGAACTTCATGCACAGACGAGGCCTCGTCGACCAGTAAAGTCTAAGCCGCGAAATGTTACAAATACCGATGGTAACATTATTACCATAAACTACCCCAATGCCGTAGATTTGACGGTTTTTACAGATTATGTGAGCCGTACACTAGATTTGAAAATCATCTATACTGATGAACTAAAGAGTCAAGAAGTTATTTTTCGCCCGGGTGAAATCCAAGTGCCTAGAGATCAGCTACTCGACTTGCTTCGTAGCATGCTCAAAATGCGAGGGCTAGCCTTGGTGGCGGGTGAAATGGATGGCTGGCTACAAGTTGTTCGGACTGAAGATTTACAGCGACATGTGAAGGCCCTTCGCCGAGATAATGACAATACTGCAGTCTCTTCGAATGTCGTTGTCACACAGATTGTTTCTATACGTTCTGACAATATGGCGGCAATATCAAAGCAAATAAGGCCTTTTTTATCATCAGGCCGAGCATCCGTCATGGAAATCCCTGATAAGGGATTGTTGATGATTACAGATTATGAATCATCTGTAGCCAAAGCTTTGAAGATCGTGGAATTGCTTGATTCCGATCCCGTCGACGCGCAAGTTATTTCAATCGCAATTAGGCATTACGACGCCAATACAATGGCAGATCGCGTTACCCAAACTCTTGCCAATAAAGCTAATTTGGAGGGTAGAAAGCGTCGTGATGTGTCTATACAGGCGGATCCAAATACAGGATCAGTTTTGGTCGTGGGTATGTCTGAAGGTATCAACGAAGTTCAAAAACTAATTCGACAATTCGATGTGCCTTCAGCATTGACTCGGCCGACAGTAGCTTACGCGCTTACCTATATTTCAGTTCAACGGCTTCAGAATTTAATCGAGGAAGTGCTCTTGGCTGGCAGTGAGCAGCGAAGCGATATTCAGCTTTTCCCAGATGAAGCTACCAACCGATTGTATGTTTCTGCGCCACAAGAATTGCATGAGCGCATCCAGGCGTTGATCAAAGACGAAGATGTCAAAGCATTCGAAGCATCGCGTCCCGTACGAATTTACAAGCCCAAGCATCGCCTCGCCCAAGAGCTTATTGGTACTTTATCTGAGATTCTACCCAACGTGACATCTGCGGATATTACCCTACGGGCAGGAGCAGTCTCTGAATCTAGTATCGATTCTTCTGCGCGGGGCAATGATATAAGGTCACAGGACTCTGCCAATAGACAATCTGGCGACACTGATTCCGAAACACTAGCTGGCACTCGAACAAATGTGCAACGAGTTGTGGGTGAAGATTTTGTACTTACTGCCGATCAGCATACCAATTCGATCATAGCCATCGGTCCACGTGAGTTTCATGCTAAAATAGAAACACTAATAGAAGAACTCGACCATAGGCAGCCACAAGTGTTGATTGAAATGACTCTAGTGGCGGTCACCTTTAACGATTCGTTTAGCTTGGCCGTTGAGTTAGCCAACGAAGAACAGCCTGGAAGTCTGCAATCGCTTGTGTTTTCAAGTTTTGGGATATCCGACATCGATATACCGACCGGTGTTCGTGAGCTAAGCCCAGGTGGTGGACTCAACGGCATCATACTTGGCCCTCACGAAACACCTATTGTTGTACGGGCTATTGCTGCTCATGGTAACAGCCGGATTATAGCTACACCCAAAATTGTTCTTAGCGACAATACGACAGCTACGATTGCCAACGTGGAAGAAGAGCCGTTTACGAGCATAAACGCCTCCGATACTGTCGCGACCACGTCCTTCGCTGGATTCGAATCTGCGGGTACTACGATGAATGTGACCGCACACATTGCGCAAGGTGATCATTTGGCACTGGATTATTCATTTAGCTTCAGTAACTTTACAGGCGGTAGTGATGTTGGGGTGCCACCGCCTCGTTCTACCAATTCGTTTTCTGGAACGATCGAATTGCCCGACCAACATACTGTTGTTCTCGGTGGGCTTGTCACGGACAACGAAACGGATTCTGCAACGGAGGTGCCTCTTCTAGGTAGACTTCCGCTTATCGGTGCGCTGTTTCAAACCAGTGACCGCATTCATACCCGGTCACAAATTTTTGCGTTTATCAAACCCACAGTGCTGCGAGATGATCAATTTGCCGACTTGAAATTGATCACGGAAACTGAGATCGAACACGCGCATCTAGTCAATGATGACTATCCACCAAGCGAGTTCCTATGGATGCGTTAGTAGCAAAACCAACGCCAACTGCGGAACTAGCACCGGCTGGCCTAAGCCCCGAACAATTTTTTGTTTCTAAGCTTAAAGCTGAGCAAGTGCAAAACGAAACGCTTGAGATAGTAGAACAAGAATTAGCCGCTGGATTAGTATCGCTTTCGACTGTGATACAGCGAGCCTATGTGGCTCAAACAATTAGTGAACCGCTATATCTGGAATGCTTAGGCAAAGCGCTAGGCGTAGAGGTTGTCAGTGAATTATCCATTGACGATGTTGAACCAGCGTTTGTGCAAGCGATCCCCATCGGATTTGCGAGGCACCACAAATTGATCGTGATGGTTGGTGACGATGAAACATGCATTGCCGTTTCCAATCAACCCGGTGATCTGTCCGTAATTTGTAACGTTGCACTTTGGCTGCGAAAGCCATTTCGACTAGCGCTGGCCTCCGAAACTTCCATTGATGATGTTATCAACAAGACCTATTCAGAGAGAGCTGCTGATTTTGAAAGCACAATTCAAGACGCTGGTCAGTCTGAAAACAAATTGAATGGACAGAGGATCGATGCGGACACGGATTTGTTGGACGTTGCCAAACGAGCGCCGGTAGTCAAACTCGTGAATTTGCTTCTGTTTGAAGCAGTGAAACGACGTAGCAGCGACTTACATATTCAGCCTACGACGCAGTGTGTAAAAGTGCGCATACGCATCGACGGTGTGTTATACGATTTCATGGATCTTCCCAAACATCTCGGGGAAGAGATTTCTAGTCGAGTTAAAGTTGTCGGCAAAATGGACATAGCCGAAAAACGCCTCGCTCAAGATGGGCGAACAACCGTAGCTGTCGGTGATCGCGAAATCGATTTGCGAATAAGTGTTATTCCTACGTCACATGGCGAGCGAGTTGTGATTCGCTTACTTGATAAATCTGCAAGGCTTTACAAACTCCCAGAGCTTGGTATGGCGCCAACTGACCACGCTCGTTTTTTGGACATGCTCAAATTCACGCATGGCATTATCTTAGTCACCGGTCCCACAGGATCGGGAAAATCAACTACGTTGTATAGCGCCTTGCAACATCTCGATTCGTCAGAGAAAAATATCCTTACCCTTGAAGATCCCATCGAGTATCAGTTGCCTGGTATCAGTCAAATGCAGGTAGCGACCAAGAAAGGCATGACATTTGCAACTGGTCTGCGAGCGGTGTTGCGACAGGACCCTGACGTGATCATGGTCGGAGAGATTCGAGACGAGGAAACTGCTCGAATGGCTGTGCAGAGTTCGCTAACTGGCCACCTTGTTTTTAGTACACTGCACACCAACGATGCTGCAGGCGCCGTGAATAGACTACTCGACTTAGGCATGGAACCCTATCTGATAGCCAGCAGCTTGTTGGCGTCTGTCGCGCAACGGCTTGTACGAGTCGTTTGTCCCAGTTGCTGTGAGCATCGCGATCCAAATGCAGAAGAGCGCATGTTGATAGGCAATCTACACAAAGAAAAGGAATGTCGTATAGCCATTCAACGAGGGTGCGAACAGTGCGCGGGGACTGGATATTTTGGTCGACAAGGCGTGTTTGAGCTTCTCACCGTTAACGATCAGATCCGCGAGTTGATTATGTTAAGAGCCAAGACGGATGAGTTACGCAATGCTGCTATCTCGGCAGGTATGACAACACTCCACCACGATGCCATCCGCAAAGCGGTAGAAGGTGCCACCACGCTTGAGGAAGCCTCTCGAGTGTCGTGCCTATACTGAGTCCACGATTGCGCTCTCATGCAACTGTGGTGTCGTTTCTGTTGCATCAAGTCTTCTCGCTAGTTAACGCATACAAATCGACGGTTTGTCCGATAACAGTTAGAACTACTAAGTGTCACTATTGCTGCATCCCTTGCGTCCAGGTACCGATATTACGGTACGTGGACAGAGTGATTTTGTTTTTACCACCCAATATTGTTCTATTCAGGCCCTGTATTTTCGATCATAGGGTGACGATTGCGTAAGAGTTAATTCTGATGCCTGTTTTCGCATATAAAGCTTATGATACTAGCGGTCGGCAGATCTGTGGCGAGTTAACTGCAGATAGCGCCGCATCTGGGCGTGAGCAACTGCTATTGCAAGGTGTGCAGTTGCTTGATTTCAAAGCTATTCGCTTTGCTATAAAGCGCCCTCGATCGCTTCAAACATTGCGGTCGGCTAAAAACCGAGAACAGGTAGGCGAGTTCGCGCGGCAGTTGGCTATGCTCGTTCGCGTGGGTGTTACAGTTATAGAAGCGTTGGATGTTCTAGTAGAGCAAGCAACTGGAAAATTTGGAACAATCGTGCGAGACGTTCGCGAGCGTACTGCCTCGGGGATCCCACTGAGCGAAGCACTGGAGCATCATCCACAATGGTTTGATCAAGTATTCTGTAGCGCGGTGAAGGTCGGCCAAGTTTCCGGACAATTGGATGTCGCATTGCTTGCATTAGCATCATTTATTCGAGAGAGCCAGCAACTCAGAAATCGACTGACGGCCGCCCTGACTTATCCCGCTATGCTCTTAGTGCTCAGTGTTGGCGTTATTATCTTTCTAATGTCATATGTGATTCCCCAGTTGCTGCATGTCCTAGAATCTTCAGGAAGACCTTTACCAGAAGCAACGGCTTTTCTGAAATCGATTAGCGATGTGATAGTTGGATATTGGCCGTGGCTAATCGGCGGGGTAGCAACTATTTTCACTGGAGCGGCTCTGTTTCTTCGGTGGTCTCCCGGGCGAAGCTGGTGGCACAGTACACAAATGAAACTGCCTGTTATTGGTCCGTTGATCCAAAAAGCTCTGATAGCAGAATTTGCTCAGAAAATGTCGCTGCTTTTGCGCACGGGCGTTCCAGCTGTGGAAGCTGTTGATTTACTGATCGTATCCACTAGGCACGATTCGTTGCGCAACGATTTGGTCACCGTGAGTGAAGTAGCTAAGCGAGGCGGTAGTATGTCGGACGGATTACAGAATGCACGCGTGTTTCCACCAACAGTTCGATATTTACTCAATGTTGGTCAGGAAACAGGCGAGCTAGCGAACATGCTACAAGAACTAGAGCAATCTTACGCTACCGAAGTAAAATTAGCAATAGGTCGAGTCGCAAGTGTCCTAGAACCGGCACTAATCGTAATAATGGCTGTTGTAGTTGGTTTTATCGTGTTTGCGACGATGTTACCAATTCTCGAAGCAACGCGAGCTATGCAATAACGACTGGAGTTCAAATGAAATCGATATACTACAAAACGACGAAATCGCAAGCTTTTACTCTAGTAGAGCTTATGGTTGTGGTCGTGATCGTGGGTGTGATGGCAACGGTGGTCACCCTTACAGTTAACGATTACTTGGTGACGGCCAAGCAAGAGGTAGCCCGAAGTGAAGTCGCCACAATCAGAAACGCGCTCGAGCTATTTTATCTAGATCACGATCGTTATCCCAATAACGATGAAGGCTTAGCCATACTTAAACAGAGTACATCCAGACATCCCAGTGGCTATGTAACCAGTGACTTGGATGATCCTTGGCGTAACGCATACATCTATATCTATCCTGGCATTCACAGCGTGTATGACATTGTTAGTTACGGCCGAGATGGGCAAGAAGGTGGACTTGGACCTGACGCTGATATTATGAGTTGGACCTCGGAGCAGGATCAGCCATGAGGCAGAGTTCGATAATTCGTGCTTTTACGCTGGTCGAATTAACTGCCGTCGTACTACTCATTGGCTTAATCGCTTCGGTTGCGATGTTAAGCCTTGAAGGCGTAACAAGTGGGGCTAGGTTACGAAACCTCGAAACTCAGCTTAGCACGCTCTATCGAACAGCTATGTACGAAGCGAGCAAGCAAGGGTTGCCCTGCACGATCAAATTATCTTCAACGCAGGGGGCAATTCTAGTTCCGAAATATGTGAACGAGAAATGGAAAATGTCTGAACATTGGCAGACAAAGTGGCCACGCGGTGTTCGTGTGCAAGGTATTAGCGTGGCTGGAGTGTCACAAAAAGGAACTGAAAACAAGCGATCCTGGCTACTTTCAGTACCACCAGGAGGCGCTGCCCTGCATTGGGTGATTCATGTCATGGGCAATAATGAACAGCAAACGAATATTTCCATCGATGGCCATAGCGCAAAAACCAAATTGTTAGTCGACATCGATGATTATTCAAAGAGGATCAATTAGATGATTGCAAAGCAGCGGCGAGTAAAAAATCTTCGGCAAGCGGTGACACTTGTAGAAGTCGTAGCTGCTGCTGTGATATTCAGCATAGCCGCGGTCAGTCTTTTGACTGCCCAAAGCGCGGGACTCAAGCAGCTTGCAACTGCGAAATTGGAATTGACCTCTCAAGGAATCGCAAAAAATCTAATGGCGCAATGGAATCTGACGAAGGAGGACATCAGGTTGGCTGCTGGTGATGTTGTGGACAACCACAAGGGTTGGCATTGGCGCCGCGAGAATGAACAAGTGACTGTATCCAACGAAGTTCGTGCTACAGAGATTATATTAACACTAGAGCATCACGGGGACGTAACTTGGGCACGGACATATCGTTGGTGGCTGGAAAGCGACTCTCATGATCGATCGTAAATCAACAAAACTAAGTAATCGTACGCGTATGGCACGAGTGACTCGAAGAGGTTTTACATTGGTCGAAGTCATGGGAGCGGTTGTCATCGGAGCTTTGGTAAGTGTAACCGCTTCCACGATGCTTGTTCAAATAGAGCAAACGCGACATGTCGCCAAAAAACAAGTCGAATCGCGGTGGCGAGCAGAAAAAATCTTTGAGACTTTGGAGCGTGATATCGCAAGCGCTATCACTTGGCTCCCCAACCCAATCATCCAGATACCTAATAGTGAAAATGTCCTGCTCGAAATAGTGTGCCTAGTAACATTTAATGAGCCTGGCCAACCTTTACCAAGGCGGCTACCAGCAAGAGTGGTTTATAGCTTTGACGGTAAAGGTTCAATCGATAGACGCAAGCTTGTTCGACAAATATGGAATCTGACTACCAATACGGATAAGCCAGCGTATCGAGAAGTACTTGCCTCGAATTTAGACTTATTTTCTGTTCGGTATTTCTTGAACGATAAATGGTCAAAGCGAACGGAGCTATCAAATATATTACCTATCACCGTGAATGCTGTGGAATTGACATGTAAATGGAATGATTCGCCTAAAGGAAATATGCGTCTCTTCGTGATTAGATCAAACGATGCGTAACAACTATCACATTGTAATACGAAAAACGCAGCGAAGCTCTTTTGCATTGCTTCTTACGTTGATTGTCGTGACTGCACTAAGCACGTCGACGGTTGCGCTTTCATTGCTTTCATCGACCGAATTCGCTCGCTCGTTAGGCCGGGCGGCGGACCTTGACCATCAGTTAGCCCTACAAAGCGTGGTTCGTTTACTGCCGGAGTTAATCGGACAAACGGAATCGCAAACAAGATCAACAACTGATCGCCAACAACATCGAATCATCGAGGTTACTCTGGGAGATTGCAGCATCACTATTCTCGCTCGTGAAGAATCATCGAAACGCCAAGTCACTTCAGGGAATCGTTCGCAAGACCTTGAGCGATCGATTCGTCATTTAATTCATGCGAACGGCTTACCATTAGACAGCATCTCCATGGCGCCGATTGTGAATCGAGAAAATGTGACGAGTCTACCTCAGTATGTGTGGTTTGAACAAATCATACAGGCCAGCGGTTTTGAAGATATTTTCCCCTGGCACAGACGATGGTCCAGTAACGATGAAAAAAAAACAACAGTGGGCTTATCAGATTTGATTACGTTTTGGGGGGATCGATCAAGTTCACGTTGGGGTCTTCATGTTGTCACGAATATCCAAGGTGATCGTAGGCAGTGGTTCGTAGTCGCTGACATAAACCAGCGTAATTCCACAGGCAATATAGCAGTTAGAGTACCATGGTAACGCGAAAGAACATCCGACAATTGGAAGTGTTCTTGAAGTGCCTGCTG
This sequence comes from Mariprofundus sp., assembly GCA_021772845.1. Classification (GTDB taxonomy): domain Bacteria; phylum Pseudomonadota; class Zetaproteobacteria; order Mariprofundales; family Mariprofundaceae; genus Mariprofundus. The sequence goes on along the minus strand of JAJFLF010000123.1, from coordinate 3,853 downwards.
TTGGCGATTCTCGCTGGTGGTATATGGTGTGGCGGATCCATATTCTGGTCGAGTCACAATTTACCAAAACCAGTGTTTAAATCAAATTCGGAACCTAATGAAGATAGCAATGCACTGGTTGACGCATTGCCCCTGTCAGCTCACAAACCAATTTGGGATTTCGATTTTCGACAGCAGCTTATTAAACCGCCTCCCGTGCCAAAACCGAAAGTGAAACCTCCACCGCCATCTCCGCCGCCACCTCTGCCTAAATTGCTTGGGACCTTTGTAGATAAAAACGGCGCTTGGGGCGCATTTCAAACTCAAAAAGGTCAAATATCTGTAGCTAAAGCTGGAGATCATGTTGGTAAATTGGAAGTGATCCGCGTGCATCCGAAAAAAGTTCAACTCAACGATGGGCGTAAAACCTATTCTATTGAACTACCCAAGAAGAAAGTAACGTCAAAGCGAAAGCGCCGACGATAGAGCAATCAATATTATGGAAGCAAATAGCCTAATTCATATCCGAGGTAGCCGAGTTGAAGTTACGCAATTTACTGTAATTCGAGGAAAAGCAACATTTGGCCCAACTATTGATTTGGAAATCGAATTCCCAGCCTTGCCTACAACGGCGGACGAAGTCCTCGAAACTGCTCAATTATTGGCTTCTTGTATAGCCAGCCAGTTTAGTGAGTCTTCGGTTTGTCATTTAATTCTACCCGGAACCTGGTGTTTGACAGCCAACGTAGAATTACTGGCTAATCAGCGTTCAAACCAAGCTGCCTTGTTTACGTTTGAACAACTTGTACCAGCCGATCTGGAAAAACTGACATGCACTCTAAGCAACGCAAAAGGTCAAAGCGTCTCTGTGGCAAGCGTATTGAATGCCCCAATCAAACAATTGATTTCAGAGTTGGAGAATAGCGGCTATGAGGTGGCATCCATAAACATAGACACGCATTTACTATCCCACGCTTTCTCAAAAAGTGGAAACACACATACTCGCAGTGCTGCTTTCCTTCTTCTGGTCGATCGGACTCATGTTTCGATCATTTACTTACTCAATAATCCAGATCAATTTTTTGCACCGAAAACTGTGATACTTCCATCAACATGTACAGATCAGGATATGAGAGAATTACTATGCCCTATCCTGGCAACGCTGCCACAGATAAACAACGATATCTTGCTTGTTCCGTTAGATGATTCGCCAGAATTACACACCAATATCACAAAATTACTAGTTAGTGCCGGATACAAGACAAAAGAACTGAGTCAAAGCTTGGTTCAACAGTGGCTTCGTGATGGGGTGTTCGAACATCGTGGGGAAGATTTTAGGCATGGTGTTTTAGCCAATAAAAAACGCTGGGCAACGGTTAGTAGTATAGCCAAGCGCTGCGCAGCATGTCTGGCATTATTTTTGATCGTTCAGGGCATTCAGATTAGATCGATTCGTCAGGTGTACGCGGTCAATGCATCGCATCTTCGTGCTGAGAGTCAACAGGTTTATAGCGGATTGTTTCCGGGTTCCATCGTGCCACCTAGCGTAGCCATGCGTTTGCGATCCGAGAGAATCAAGCTGGAAGGAATGACAAAAAGCGACCAGATACCTAGTAGCAATGAAAGAAGTAGCGGCCTGCATATATTGGACATTTTTGGATCAATTGCCGAGACGTTGCCAAGCGATATTAAAATATTCGTAAATAAACTGGTTATAGATGACGCCATGTTGACTATATCGGGGCAAACCACCGACCACGCTGCAGCGGGCATTATAGCGCAGGCCTTGCACAAGATGCCTGGGATCCAAATCGATCCGCCTTCAACTAAAATGCGATCAGACAAAACGGTTGAGTTTCGTATCCGTGCGAGCTTGCAAAACAAGGATTCATGACATGAAAAGTAAACTCACCCATTCACGATTGGTGATTGTTTGTCTCGCACTTATAGTAACCGCTACGCTCTGTTGGAACAGGCTGGAGGCTCGCCAGCTTTCTTCAATTCAAGATGTTCACGCTACGTTAATTCGTAGGTTAGAGGAAATGGTCGTTGATGCTGCCGCGATCGAGAAACTAAGTCAATCTCCTAGGCTAGCTACCGATCGCGAGCGCCTAAATGATGAGCTACTTGTGCAAGTACGAGATGCTTTGTCTGCTGCAAAAGTGCCACACGATCGATGGATAGGAAATGACCCATCAGCTCCCAGACGAATTGCCAAATCACCTTACAAGCGGCTTGATACGCAATTGCAGTTCAAAAATATCACATTGAAGCAAATGACCACGCTCTGCCACAAGATTTTTGAGGCAGATGCGACCTTGGCCATCTCCCGGTTAGACATGAGTGCACCACAATCTGGGAATAAAGCCCAATGGGACATAAAGATGACGCTTAACTATCTACTTTATGCCCCTGGCAAGCAAAAATAGCAATTCTATAATGCACCATACATTCGTACGTCCTATAATATCAGCCTCGTGAAGTTGGAATTGGTAATTGCCTCAGCAGTGGCAGTTCCCCAATTTGCCAGTTGTTTGGCACACTTATTTTAGAATCATCTCAACATTGTCGATGTCACTTGCATAGCTCTGGGTTTTCCATGCCCTTAGCGTGTATTGTGGAATCCTTCTAGCTAGTGATAAATCCAGCTGCTAGGTGTTTCTGGGCTTCCGTAGCACTATATGACAGCAATATCAGGATTATTGAGTCCTAATTTTTCGAACATTGGCAGGGCTAATCGATCATCTTTGGAACCAAACCATGAGCAAGAGCAATAGAAACGCACTGTACCCGGCACTCGCCATCATCATCGTTGGTGTCTATTTTTTGACAGTTAACTGGTTTTCAAAACCCGCATCATCAACAGCAATTCCAGGAGGTCCTTCTACAGAAATTCAATGGCTCGATGTGATCGCCATTGATCCTGAAGGAACAGGTGGAAATGATATTCCCCCTGGAGGTGGAGGTACTCTGCCCGCTCCTCCATCAACATCAGTAATTTTTGTAATCGACAGCTCGGAAAATATGTATCCTCGCTTTGGCCCTGATTATTTTGAACTTGCCAAACAGGGTATTGTCAATTTTCTCAGTCACGATTCTATACCTTTAGATTTCACACTAGAAGTCGGCATTCTCCAGTTTACAAGGGTAGGAGCTCCTCGATACACCGATCTGTCACAATATGTGTATACACGTCAGTTGGATGCCAGCATTAGAAATGGCATGATCTTAGCAATTGAAAGACTAGAACGCTCAACACACTTCTCTGCAAGCTTACTCGAGATGGGCATTCGAGAGGCTAAGTGGTTTCTTGATACACATAGTCGAGGTGATGCAAATACACAAAATCACATTATCCTACTGACGCCGGGTGAGTATCGCCTTCCAAGGCATTATCAAAATGTGAACGGTCTTGTCACGATTGTGCCTGGTAATTGTCCGCCATGGGATTATTCATTCAAACCATCGGATATATCAACTGATGGTAAGCCGCATTGCCCCAATAATCCGGCAACGGATGCTGCAGGCGTACTAATAAATTATGAATGCGAGGATTATGGAGGAGAATTGGCGCAAGCGGCAAAACCGTCGGGCATTTCGTCAGTCACGCTGCTTTTCAATCCCCAGTTGGAAAGTTCTTTTAGGAAGCCGTCACGATCAGGGGCTATCGGTTGATCTAGGAGATCTGTGCCTGGAGGACAGTAATTAAACGTGGTAATTTCATTAATAACAGTGCTATACAGATCAGCGTCTTCACCTGACCAACAGCCATTTGGACCTACTGGATCAAATGCTTCATCATGCCAATCGTAACCCAACCTCATTGTGGAAATGGTAATACCTGCAGCTCGCGCTGCCTCTGCATGGAATCGTG
>JAJFLF010000122.1 GCA_021772845.1 Mariprofundus sp. | reverse complement strand
CGGTGGCATTGCCCATGATTTCAATAACCTTCTGGCTGCTATTCTTGGCAACGCCTCATTGGTTGAATCGAATATTTTAAAAGACCCACTCAAAGCAAAAGAACGTGCATCCAAGATTATTTTGTCGGCTGAAAAAGCAGGTGTACTGTGCAAACAGATGTTGGCCTATTCGGGCAAAGGTCAGTTTGTTTTGAAACCGATTGATCTGTCAGAAATAGTCGAGGAGATGACGCACCTGCTGGAAGTATCCATCAATAAAACGGTGGTTATTAAATACCACCTGGCTAAGCAGTTGCCGTTGATTATGGTGGATGAGGCCCAGATACAGCAGGTGGTGATGAATCTTGTTACCAATGCGGATGAAGCCATTGATGGCAGAAGCGGTGTGGTGTCGGTAACAACAGGTATGATGCATGCTGATAAACAATACCTTGCGGCGTGTTATGCCGATAAAATCGAAGCCGGTCGGTTTATCTATGTGGAAGTCAGTGATACAGGTTGTGGCATGGACAGGGAGACGATTCAGAAAATATTTGACCCTTTCTTTACTACCAAGGTGACCGGGCGAGGGCTTGGCATGAGTGCTGTACTGGGCATTGTACGCGGGCACAAAGGGGCCTTGAAGGTCTATTCAGAGCTTGGCCGTGGAACAACATTCAAATTTCTGCTGCCTATTGATGAATCGGAGGGCAGCAGAAGTATTGGTGAATCGCCCGATACTTCTGTGGAACATTATTCCGGTGGTCTGGTGCTTGTTGTTGATGATGAAGAGACGGTGCGTGAAATGACCTGTATGATGCTCGAAGAGATGGGCTTTGAAACGATCACTGCGGCCAATGGTGAAGAAGGTCTGTCCCTGTATGAAAAATATAAGGATTCTATTCTGTTTGTATTTACTGATCTGACTATGCCACGCATGTGTGGCAAAGAGCTATTCACTAACCTAAAACGCCTTAACCCTGAGTGTCGGGTAATCTTGAGTAGCGGTTATAACTCTACGGATGCTATTCAGCAGTTCTCCGGCAAGGGGCTGGCAGTTTTTTTGCAAAAGCCTTTTTCCGCCCATGCCTTGAGTGATGAAGTGAAGAAAATGCTTGGAAGTGGGGAGTGAGCATGTTCAAATTTATGTTGATCCTCTTTATGCTGGTGCCTGTGGCGATACAAGCTGCAAATGCCGAAACCATTGTGATATCAGGCTCAACGACCGTGAAAAAGTTTGTTGAGGTGGCAGCAGCGTCATATAAAGAGATGCATCCTGATGTGACTGTTAATATCAATGGTGGCGGTTCTACTTCGGCTTTTGGCCAAATGCTGGATCAACGTATTGATATCGGCATGATGAGTCGTGAACTGACTGCGCAGGAAGAGTCATCAATCGGTGAAATTCAGCAGATAGCAGTGGCTATGGATGCTGTCACTCCAGTGGTATCCCGGGAAGTGCAGCATGGCGGTCTGTCTCGCATCAGCATAGAGGATCTGGCTGGAATTTATCGCGGTGAAATCACCCATTGGAATCAGTTGGGTGGGGCGAATCGAGAGATTCTGCTTGTTGATATAGATATGCACAGGGGAACCCGTCATGTGTTCGCTTCATATGTATTGGGTTCACCAACAGCTCCGGTGGCTTCAGATGCAGTTATTCTCGAGGCCAATGATGACATTGCTACTATTGTAGCGAACAGTGATCAGGCGATTGCCTATGTCAGCGCTTCTTATGTTGATGACTCTGTTCATGCACTGGCGCTTGAGATTGGTGGTGAAATAATATCTCCAAGCATGGCCAATATCAGAAGTGGTGCGTATCCCATATCGCGTAAGCTGTATGTGCTCGTGCCAAAAGAGGCTTCTGCAAGTGTTCAACAATTTATTGAGTTCCTGATCTCATCAAAGGGTCAAAGCATCGTCGAGCAGGCCGGATACCTTTCAATTCAATAACCGTTTCATTGCAGGGGCGTGATCAGGGTGTTTATGCAACGCTCCTATCTTCGCTATAAAATCCGTCTATAGCAGTTTTGTTGGCATAATATATGCTCAAAGAGTGGATGATGTTCGCAGGAGCGGCTTATGATGGAACAGAGTTTTTCGGTTATTGATATTATTGTGGTGATGGGGTGGGGAGCTGGTATTGCGATGCTGATTCTTGCTATCATGTTCTTACAGGATTTGATGCAGCCGCATAGTGCAATACGCAGAAACTTTCCGGTTGTTGGACGTATGCGCTACTTTTTAGAAAAACAGGGAGAATTTTTCCGTCAGTATTTCTTTGCCCATGATCGGGAGGAGATGCCATTCAATCGTGCTACACGCAATTATATCTATCGGGCAGCCAAGAATATCAAGCCGGTCATTGGTTTTGGTTCCAGCAATGATCTGCGTGAACCTGGCAATGTTATTTTTGTCAGCTCACCTTTTCCTCATTTAAATGAAGAAGAAATCACCTCTAAGCCCAAAGTGATTGGGGAAATTCGGGAAAAACCGTTTTATGCCAAACATATTTTTAATCTTTCCGGCATGAGTTTCGGGGCTCTGTCTGAACGCGCAGTACTGGCTTTGTCGCAAGGTTCCGCTGAAGCCGGTATTTGGATGAATACCGGTGAAGGAGCATTATCTCCTTACCATGAGGCTGGTGGTGGTGATATCATATTCCAGATAGGTACCGCCAAATATGGTGTGCGTGATGAAGATGGTAACTTGAGTGATGATAAACTGCGGGAAATTGGAGAAAAAGTAGTCGCTTTTGAAATCAAACTGGGCCAGGGCGCTAAGCCGGGGAAAGGTGGTATGTTGCCCGGTCATAAGGTTACCGAAGAGATAGCCGCTATCAGAGGGATTCCTGTTGGTCAGGATTCCATGAGTCCTAATCGTCATCGTGATATCAGTAATGTTTCAGAACTCTTTGATATGATCAATCGTGTACAAGCTGTTACAGGGCGGCCGGTGGGTATCAAAATTGTTGTCGGTGATGGGCAGTTTTTGCGAGATTTGTGTGAAGAGGTCCTGAAACGAGGCGCTGGTTCTGAACCGGACTTTATTACTGTTGATGGTGCTGAGGGTGGTACCGGAGCTGCGCCACAAGTATTGGCAGATCACATGGGTATGCCTCTGAATGAAGCGTTACCCATCGTGGTGGATACCCTGATTGAATATGGCTTAAGACAACGCATTGATGTGGTTGCATCTGGTAAATTGGTTACTTCAGCCGCAGTTGCCCGTGCATTGTGTCTTGGAGCTGATTTCTGTGTGTCGGCACGTGGTTTTTTGTTCTCTTTGGGCTGTATTCAATCTTTACAATGTCATTCGGATACCTGTCCAACCGGCATCACTACGCAGGACAAGAAATTACAAAAAGGCCTTGATGTTGCAACGAAATCGCATCGGGTTGCTTCTTATGCCAGATGGATGAATCAGGAGATTGATATGATTGCACACTCCTGTGGCGTTGACAGTGCCCATGAACTGCGGCGGGAGCATGCGCGTATTGTTGAAACGGCGGATAAGAGTGTTCCTATGCATATCGCCCACCCTTATCCAAAGGGTGGGCTGAAATAAGTCCGACAGACACCTGAGAAGCGAGTTCCCAGCTGTCTGTGTGCTTCTTGAGCGTCTCTTAATACTTTTTAGGTACGAAGTGTTGTGAATTGATATCTGGTCGTTGGTAAGAGCCCTGTTGTTTTCGAGGAGGTAAATCAACTGGAGCCGGCATGATGTCCTGATATGGAATGGCGTCGAGGATATGCGTTAAGCAGTTAAGCCGTGCCCGTTTTTTCACATCGGCATCAACCACATACCAAGGCGCTTCCGGAAGGTCGGTGTAAAAAAACATTTCATCTTTGGCTTTAGAATATTCAACCCAGCGATTGCGTGATTCCAGATCCATTGGGCTGAGTTTCCAATGTTTGGACTTATCATTGGCCCTTTTTTGGAAACGTCGTTCCTGCTCTTCATCGCTGACTGAAAACCAATATTTCAAAAGGATGATGCCAGAACGTACAAGCATACGTTCAAACTCAGGACAGCTACGCATAAACTCTCTGTATTCGGTGTCCGTACAGAAATCCATGACCCGTTCCACACCGGCTCGGTTATACCAACTGCGGTCAAAGACTGCGATTTCACCCGCTGCAGGGAAATGTTGAACGTAGCGCTGGAAATACCATTGCGTACTTTCTCGGTCTGAAGGTGCGGGCAATGCTACAACATTGCAGCCACGTGGATTCAAAGGCTCCATCAGACGCTTTATCGTGCCACCTTTGCCTGCAGCATCACGACCCTCAAAAATGATCATCACACGCAAACCTTTTTCTTTAACCCAATATTGCCACTTTACCAGTTCAACATAGATATCTGAAAGGGATTTTTCGTATTCAGCGTTACTAATTTTTTCTTGTTTGATCATATTAATTCTCCGCAGCGACATCATAGCAGGGAAATAACGATTACCAACATTTATTCGCTAGGATACAGGCCTGTGTAGAAACTGAGTGATTAAATGATCAACTTTTCAAGGGCCGAGTAGGGGGATGTTTTGCTGACCAAGCTTGAGGCAATCTCATGCAACTGCATTTCGGTGAGCTGGCTTTGTCGACGGTGCAGTTCGGATTTTAATTGTTCGATTGTGATCGGGGGTAGTGCAAGCGCTATTGCATCAAGATGTGAGCCGGGCACCCCTGAACCATCTGCTTGTACGCGATAGTGCGTATGTGCTGATTCAGATACGGACAGCAGGGCAATGTGCCGGCGTTTTGAGATACTGTTCAGGGCTTGAAAAAAGCTGCAGTCGTAAGTTTCATCGATGCCTTCAGTATGCCTTAGAAGATCAAAATTATGCAATATCAATACGCTGTTTTTGTCCTGACTTTCGAGGTGATCAAGTAGTGCATTAAGGCTTTTTGTCAGACTGCCTGGTTCTCTGGTTTGTGACTTTATGTGATTGAAAAAGCTTTTATAATCAAACAAATAATCTTTCATATTCATGTGAAGTATTTGCATGGATGCAGGTAGGTTGCGGGACAAATCCTGTAGCGTTCGCCGTCGTCCTTGCCCATGTGGGCTAATCAGATTAACAGATTGCCCTGCGATTAAAGATTCACTTAGCGAATCAGTAAACTCAGAACGTAAATAAACAGAAGAGTTGATGTGAGCTCCAGCTTCTATCAGACCAAAGGTGATTGCGTTACACGTAGTGGTTGAGGACGCAGTAGTTCCTGGTGGAACTCTTCTTCAGTGAAGATTCCTTTACTGATCAACAAGCGGGTAAGGGCATCCAACTGTTGTTGGTTGGCAGGTGATTGTAGTGAACCTTTATTATTATCAGCAGGTTCACACTTTGCGTTTTTTGCCAGCGGCCCCTGTTGCATCATTGAGAGCAGATCATTATCAGCTGAACCGGTTGGTTTCAGACCATGTTGACGCTGAAAGTTTTTAACACCATCACGGGTAGATGAGCCGAATTGTCCTGGCTTATCCTGCATAGGGTGCCCCATACGCTGTAGTAGCTCTTGCAGCATGGTGATTTTTTTGCCGCGCATAAACATTTTAAGTGGTCTGGCCATGATTTCTCCGAGTGTTGATTGGTGCTGTATGGTCTCTTCAATAGCGAACAGCGCGGATACTGTCTGATCATTCAAATCGCACAATGTTTTAACTTACATCGTAGGGCGTGATTATGCGGTGGCATTGAGATGATGAGACGATAAACTACTGCATGTGAGGTGAGTTATGGTAGATCAGACAAAATGGTTTAAAGCAGCATGTGATGGTGATGAAGAAATCTTGAGAGAGGCTTTAGCATCTGGTGTTGATGTGAATATCAGAGATGAAAAACTGAACACAGCCTTGCATCATGCTACCAAACAGGGGCATCTGGAAATCATGCAGCTGCTTATAGATGCTGGTGCAGATGTGGATTTACAGAATGATTATGATTCAACACCGTTACATCTGACAGAAAAAAACATGGAAAGCATTCGCATGCTTTTAGAGGCGGGAGCTGATCCGAATATCAAGGATAAGGATTATGATTACCCTTATTATTTTGCATTTTATGGTTCAATGCCACGTGAGCTTACTGAGCTGTATATTAAGCACGGTGCGAATTTGATGTTATATTGATTCATGACAGCAATGTAGAGTCTATGCTGGATAAACATGCGGTCTTGCAACAGATGATTGAACAGCTCGTTTCAGATCTGATGGTGCTTGAGCAGGCTGTTACCCTAGCCCGCGATACCGCGACACATGCTGATTGCATGGGTTCGAGTAAATATGAAACAATGGGGCTGGAAGCATCATATCTGGCGCAGGGGCAGGGTACTCGCCTGCTTGAAGTCGAGCGTTCACTTAAATATTTTAAACATATCACACTTCATGAATCTGCATCTGTGGCATCGCTGTCATGCATGGTTAAGCTGGAAGATGAAGAAGGGGGCGTGCAGCTCTTATGGATTGCATCTGAGGCCGGTGGTTTAAAGGTTCAGTGTGGTGAGCATGAAGTTACGGTGATTACGCCGAAATCACCTCTGGGGCATGCATTGATGGGCAAAATATCCGGCGATGATATTGCGGTGAATATTGCCGGACGAACACGTCATCATGAAGTCTTGGCTGTCTACTAGTGCCATATGATGAAAGAGAAGCAGGGAGGGTAAATGGGTAAGAAACAGCAATACAGAGGTAAAGAGATAGTCGTTCATTTTGATGCTTCTATCTGTATGCATGCCGGTCTGTGTGTACGTACACTTCCCAAGGTTTTTGAGATTGATGCGAAGGGGGCGTGGATTCATC
>JAJFLF010000121.1 GCA_021772845.1 Mariprofundus sp. | reverse complement strand
GATATCTCAACATCCATGCCTAAACCACCGATGATTTCGGCAACAACTTCACGCACAGCTGGCTGATCTTCAATAATGAGAAGCTTTAACATCAATGATTACCTACTTTATTTTGACCATAAGCACGGACTACCATCTCGCCACCTGGCTGAGGAGCTATCTCCGCCGGTTTAACAGTTTCGCCATTAAGGAGCTTATAATCCGCCAACAGACGCTGATATCGCGCAGCATTATCCAAACGCACCCGAATCTCGGGCAATTGAAATGGCTTGCTGACAAAATCATAAGCACCTTGCTCTACAGCGTGCAAAGCATTTTCAATGCCAGAATAACCTGTCATCAACAAAATAAGTGTATCGGACATATGCTCATGAATGTGACGCAATAACGTCAAACCATCAGCTCCAGGCATAACAATATCACTGAGCACCAAGTCAAAATGTTCTTTTTGCAATGCTTGTAGGGCTGTATCACCACGATGATGAACAACGAGATCATAGCCTGCTTCCGATAGGTATTCCTCTAACAGTGAGGCCAGAGCCTCATCATCTTCAGCCAACAGTAGCCGGGGTTTCTCCACACTTAGCCTCCATAATTATCATTCTTCTTGTAGAGGTTAAGCAAGTGTGATTCCAAAGCGCGTTCCCCAGGCTTATTTTGAGACTGAATTTGAGATTCAGTTGAGAGTGTTTGTTGGGTATGCGAAGAAGAAATACTAACCTGATCCAGCTTGGCTATCGGCGCAGGTGGGTTTTGCTTTGTAACGGCTGAAGCCTTCCCATTCTGCTGCAAGAGGCGGTTAATTAAACCATCGACGGGTTGAATACTAATAGCCATGTGCGAACCTCCATCGTGGTAGAGCTTAATTCAATATGTATAATATTTCTATACGTGATCTATCGGCTAAGTTGAGCTCAACTTTAACAGCCGGTCAGCGTCAAAAGTTTTTTCCTTATTCATAAAAAACATAAACAGGCCAGGAACAGATAAAACACCTGCAATGCAAACCAAGAAAGCACCATAAATGTAATTAGTTACAGCGACTTAGAAGACACTAATTTAGAATGGGTAGCACTGCGACATTCGTAATACTTGCTTTTAAAATGCTATGCGTCATTATTTTGACTTTCGCACACCATTCGAAAATCGCAAACAAAGGGGCTGCCAATCGTGAAACAATCTGCATTTATCCTGCTGGTTGAAGACAACAACGACTTCCGTGAAATTTTACAGGAATCTCTGGAGTCATCCGGATTTCACGTTACCGCAGCTGCCAACGCTAATCGCGCTCGCGAAGCAATGAATATTGGTAAATTTGACTTAACCCTGCTTGATGTGCGCCTGCCAGACGGCAATGGCATTGAGTTGATGCGTGAATTTCGCCAAAGCGACCCTGACATGGGCATCATCATCATGACCGGTTACGCCGAAGTCGACACCGCTGTTGATGCCGTTCGCTTAGGTGCGAATGACTTTCTGAAAAAACCATTTGATATTGATGAGCTGCTCGTTCGCATTGGCGAACTGATGAAAAATAGACAGCTTAAAAAAGACAATCACTCCCTGCGGGCACAAATACTTAGCCAGGACCCTCCTGACGGATTGAGTGGTCAATGTGGCTCTATTCGAAAGTTGCAAGAAACCATCAAACTATTGGGAGATTCAGACAGCACTGTGCTTATATCTGGAGAATCAGGCAGTGGCAAAGAAGTCTTGGCCAAAGCTCTGCATAAAAGCGGCACCCGTTCCGGCAAACCCCTGGTCTCTATCAATTGCGGCGCAATACCGGAAGAATTGCTTGAGTCTGAACTATTCGGCCATGTAAAAGGGGCTTTCACCGGAGCCATCCGCTCCCGTCCCGGGCGTTTTGAGATTGCCAATGGTGGCACTATTTTTCTCGATGAAATTGGTGACATGAGTCCGAAACTACAAGTGAAATTACTGCGTGTTTTACAAGAACGCTGCTTTGAACCCGTCGGCAGTCAGCAAAGCATTCAAGTGAATGTGCGCGTGATCGCAGCCACCCATCGTGATTTAGAAGAAGAGATTGAAAACGGGCGTTTCCGGGAAGATCTCTATTACAGACTCAATGTCATTCCACTCACCCTTGCCCCGCTGAGAGAACGTGGTGACGACATTCTTTTATTGGCTGAGAATTTCATCCAACGCTTTAATAAAGACAAAGATGCAGAGATAACAGGCATCTCGGATGATGCTAAACGCGCCATGCTAAACTACACATGGCCTGGCAACGTGCGTGAATTGCAAAACCTTATTGAGCGTGTCACTACCCTGAAAAGACAAGGCCTTCTGGAGCTGGAAGATATGCCCAGCCGCATGATTAGCGATAAAGACAGAATGCTGCAGAGCTTTCAAATGGATGTTAAAACGGCTAGTAGCATTGACTTAAAAGCTACCGTAGATGAATTTGAGAGCCACCTCATTTTATCTGCATTGCAACGCTTCGACTGGAACAAAAACAGGGCTGCCAATTTTTTGGCGATGAACCGTACCACCCTGGTTGAAAAGATTAAAAAGAAAGGCCTTCAACCCAGCTAATCAACCCTGCATCCATCATAACTAGATACTGAAACCCCTTATACAATAAGCTAAACAGGGCATAAAAGCAGCCCCTCTATGTAATTCGATATCACTCATCCCCTACCTGATAGGCAATGAATCCAGACAACACTGTATGCCCCGGACATCCGGCATGAATCTTGCGATTAAGGGTCATGTTGCGTATTTTTTTCATGACCCTTTTACTGCTATCAAGCTTCCCTTATACAGCAATAAGCCAGGAAGGTGGTGCTACGCAGGCTGCTCGCGCCTACTTAAACAGCGGTAAACCTGAACAAGCCATTAAAACAGCTCAGCGTGTCTTGAAAAATATCAACCAATCACCATCGGATCGACTTAATCTGCTTAACCTTATTGCTCAAGCTGAAATCATGCGCACCACCTCCAAACATTTTGGAAAGATCAAGAATGCAACACAAGCCATTAATGTAGTACTTCAAGAGTTCCCATCCAGCGCTGAAGCCACTGAATTACGCTGGAAACTAGCATGGATTCACTGGAGAAAAGGCAACCACAAACAGGCCATCACTGCTGCACGAGAAATCATCACACAAGATCAACACCCCAACAGCCTTCGTCGTGCCTGGTTGCTAATGGCACGCATTCATATTCTTTCAGGAAACTTTTCTTATGCCCGCAGCGATCTGTTGCAATACGGATTACAAGTCACCCATAAAAGCCGTGATCAGGCGATCGGAATGGCATGGATGGCTATTATCGACATCGGTGAAAAGCGCCATGCAATGGCCTTTAAAAACTTCAACACGATCTTCAAGAAATGGCCGGATTTAATCACCTCTGAGCCTGAACTATTTTCCGCCTATATTCAGTTGATGAATCAACACGACAATGAGCCTGCCACCCTACAAATGACCGAAATTTTTATTGGTCAATACATTCATACCACACATGCAGCACCCATTCGCCTCATACATGCCGATATTTTAGCCAAAAATAACACCAGCATTAATAAAGCCATTCAGGAATACAGCATATTGTCCGCCACTCAGGCAGAGACGATGGTTGGTCGGCAAGCATTCATGCGCAAATTAATGCTTGAATTTAAAGATGAGACGAAGCGGGATAAACTCATCCCGGTCATGGTTTCGTTAAAAACAATAGCCACTGACAATCAGCTCTCCATCATTGAAGATGAAGCTGTGCTTGATATAGCGCGGTTATGGGTGCGTTTACAGAAGACCAACATCAACAGCGCTACTAAAAGCCCATCAAGGCAATACACATCCCCTGCCCTAGAGGCCTATGCGCGCGCCGCCACATCACTCGACAGTCATATTTCCAACGCGGCCTCCAAAGAAGGCAGGGTATGGATGGAAAAAAGTATTGAACAATCTCTGATTGAGAAACATTGGCTCAAGGCCGTCACAGTTTGGCGTCAGTTCCCACAGCTACAGCCAAGCACCAATCGCTCTCAGGAGCTGCGACTTGGCATTGCCCACGCCATGCGCATGCTGATGCTCTTTGATGCCGCAGAAGAGATTTTAAACACCCTGTACAAAGCAAATCAATACAGCATCCGTGGTGAACGCACTATGCTTGAGCTGGCTAAGTTATGGATGGATCGACAGGATAAATCAGGTGTGAAAAAAGTCATGCGCTGGCTTAATCGTCATGAATTCAGCATGTATCGGCCGGAAATGCTACTCACTGTTGCACGCATGCAGCTTGCACAAAAACATGCGGAACAAGCACGCCAGACACTTTCATCCGTGCGCCCTATTGATATGACCGATGCATCACGACTCGCATACTGGCAAACAAAAGCAGCGATATCCGAGTCACTGTCGCAATGGCATAGCGCTGCTAGGGCATGGGAAAAGTACCGTCAAAACAAAGGCTCCGATGCAGCCCGTGGTTTACGCAAACAAGCCAAGAATTTATTTGCAGCACAAGAGTTTGCGCAAGCATTCAAACTGTTTCAACAGACTTCAAAAGAGAACCACAATACCGAATGGGAATATCATATGGGCATATGCCAACTGCGTACCGGCGAAATAAAACAGGGAACTGAACGATTACAAAAGCTAGCTGCAAACACAGAGGCTGGAAGATTTTCATCACTTGCAAAACTGGCCCTGGCAGACAAACAAGCCGGCATATTATTGGGAGAAACACCATGAGCTTGTCCAATGTCAGCATGATCGGATTCCCTGACCATGAAGAATCAGAATTGCGCGTACAACTGGGTAGATTGCTTCCACAAACCCATATTGAAGCAATACCAATAGAAGGCGCCCATACAGACATTGACGCTGATGCACTGATATTCATATGGGACACCCTCACTTCCCCATCTATCGTTCGCCGTCTGTTTGAGAGCAAACCACAGGCAAATATTGTCATCCTTACCGATAGTGGTGAAAGCGAACGTGGTGCCGACCTGATGCATTTAGGAGCCATAGATTACCGGCTGCTGCCAGTGCCTGATGAAGTATTGGAAATTTATATTCGCAAAAGTGGTCATCAGATTGCTTTGGCCAAACAGGCTGATGAACAAAAAACCAAAGCGACCAGTACACAAGATATATTTGTCACTGAAGATCTTGAAACACGTCGCCTGCTTGACCGTGTTGCTCTGATTGCACCAAGCAATGCGTCGGTATTGGTTGTCGGCGAATCAGGCACCGGCAAAGAGCGGTTATCACGCTATGTACACGCCTGTTCAAATCGTGAGAACGCCAATTTCATAGCTATTAATTGCGCTGCCATTCCTGAAGGCGTTCTGGAAGCGGAACTGTTCGGCCATGAAAAAGGTGCTTTTACCGGTGCAACATCTGCTCGCCCGGGTAAATTTGAGTTAGCGCATCAAGGTACGCTGCTACTCGATGAAATCACTGAAATGCCGGTCCACTTGCAAGCTAAACTGTTGCGCGTACTGCAAGAAGGCGAGGTCGACCGACTAGGAGGCTGCAAACCCGTAAAAATTGATGTGCGTGTGATTGCCACCAGCAACAGGGATCTTACCAAGGCAGTGCATGAAGGATCTTTCCGCCAGGATCTATATTACCGCCTTAATGTCGTATGCATACAGCTACCCCCATTGCGCCAACGCAACAATGATATCAAACCTTTAGGGCTACATTTCCTGCAACGCTTTTCGGATATGTATGGCCGGCCGGCACCAAAACTATCAGCACAAGCCATGGATCAATTGCAACGCTATGCATGGCCGGGCAATGCACGTGAATTGGAAAACTGCATGCATCGCGCCTTTTTAATGGCTGTAGACGAAATCATTCTCCCTGAGCACCTCTGTCTTGATGACGCCATGGCAAGCAATATGTCGCATGACGAGAATGATGCCGTGCAAGCGGGTGTATCTATCCGGGATATGGAACGCACACTCATTGAAAAGACGCTGGTGCATGTACAGGGAAACCGCACAGAAGCAGCCCAATTGCTTGGTATAAGCATCCGAACACTACGCAACAAACTCCACACCTACGATTCTGGCATGGCTTTTGCTGGATAGCTTTTAGGAGATGGCACAAAATTGACGATTTACACTGCCATGCTCCAGAAAAACAGATAGCACCAGCGATGGAACGCCGGCAGGGAGTGTAAACATGGACATGTTTGGCAGCGGTTTTCATCGACTCAAATCTGCGCTTATTGCACGCGAACAGATGCAGAGTTCCATTACCAGCAATATCGCCAATGCTGACACGCCGAATTATAAGGCGGATAGCCGTAATTTTTCTGACTTCTTAGCTGATCAGAACAATCTTATCAGTCATTCAAAAGCGGCCACTACAAACCCGCGCCATATTGCAGATACCAGCGCCTCTTCCCGACTGGGCGGCAATATTTATCAGCAAGAGGATTCACGCAAAATGGACGGCAACAGTGTTGACATCCAGGCTGAAATGGCCCGCATGTCCGAAAATCAACTGATGCATGAACTCTCCATGAAAATGGTTAGTGGCAAACTGTCCGGTCTCCTGAATGCAATCAAGGAGGGTAACCGCTAATGGCCAGTGATCTACTATCTTCGATGCACATCAGTGCTGCAGGCATGTCAGCGCAACGCACGCGCATGGATATTGTCTCTGAAAACATTGCCAATGCAGAGTCCACCCGCACAGAGAATGGTGGCGGCCCGTATAAACGCCGACAGGTCGTTTTTCAGGCTATTTCACCGCAACAAACATTCTCGAATGTATTCAATAGCGCATTTCAATCCGACAAACATCAGTCGGTCAAAGCCGCATATATTGCACAGGATAATAAACCATTTCGTGAGGTGTATGACCCATCTCATCCGGATGCAGATAGCAATGGTGTTGTTAAAATGCCCAATGTAAATCCGGTTCAGGAGATGGTCGACATGAACGGCGCTGCCCGAAGTTTTGAAGCCAATGTCACCACGATGGAAGCATCCAAACGGATGTTTTTAAAATCACTCGAAATACTTCGATAGGAGTTCCGCATGAATATTCATGGTTATCAATCTTCACCAGGCCCCAGCTCAATCACTACACCCAACAACAGCTTTCAGGATGTTGGCAAAACAGCTAGCGCTGGTGAAAACAACTTCGCGACGCTTCTGCAAGCCTACACCGAGCAGGTCAATCATGATAAAAAAGCCGCCGCAAAAGACGCTGTAGATCTTGTCACCGGCACTGATACCGGCAAAGGCACGGCAGAAACATTATTAGCAATGAAAGAAGCCGAACTATCTTTCCAAATGATGCTTAGCGTACGCAATAAACTGGTGGATGCATATCGCGAAGTCATCCGCATGCAGGTATAGCAACGCACCACATAACCACGCTTCACAGACAGATTTAAAGCAACATACAGAGGTGCCCCATTATGGCTGACGGATTGACGCCACACACACAGACAGCAAATCAAATGAACCCGACTCTTGTTGATGCGGGCCCTCAGGAATTTGCCCCAGGCACAACCATTCAAGTACCTCAGGTATTGGCAAAATATAGAAAAATCATGCTATTTACTGCTGCCAGCCTGATGCTGGCGGGTTTTGTCAGTCTGGTATTATGGTCATCAGAAAAACCCTACCGGTCAGTTTATGCCGGTATGGCAGAAAAAGATGCCGCCTCCGTAGTTGAACTGTTACAAAAAGAACATATTCCTTACCGTTTGGAAGGTGGTGGAACAGTGATGGTTCCTGAGGATCAGGTCTATCAGGTGCGCCTGAAATTGGCCGGACAGGGCGTGACACCATCAGGCAATACCGGCTTTGAAATTTTTGATCAAAGCAATGAATTCGGGCTTAGCGACTTCACCCGTAAAATTAATCTACAACGCGCACTTCAGGGAGAATTGGCACGCACCATCGAAGTAATGCCACAAATTCATACTGCCCGTGTTCATCTTGTTCTTCCCAAAGAATCCGCTTTTGCTGAACGCGATCGCAAAGCAAGCGCTTCGGTGATGCTTCAGCTTGCAGGTGGTCAGCGTCTAGCCAAGAAAACAGTAATTGCCATCCAAAACCTTGTCTCTGCCAGCATACCGGATTTGGAGCAAAGCAGTGTCAGTATCGTTGATGCATCTGGTACGCTCTTATCCAGCAATGAAAAAGAAGCTCCGATGTCGGAAGGGCAAACCATGCAGGAGTACCAGAGCAAGCTGGAACAACGCATGGAACAGCGTATCTCTGGCATGTTGGAACAGGTTGTTGGTGAAGGGCAGGCTGTAGTGCGTGTTTCTGCTGATATTAATCGTGAATTCATTGAACAGAATAACACCCGCTACAATCCGGATGAACAGGTACTGCGAAGCCGTAAATCCACATCAGAACAACGCACTTCAACCGGAGGCACTGCGTTGGGTGTGCCG
>JAJFLF010000013.1 GCA_021772845.1 Mariprofundus sp. | reverse complement strand
TGGGGCGAAGATATGTTCCGCAAGGGTGGTATGCGTGTAGTTCCCCCTGCGACTGTACGTAAAGGCGTATATATCGCCAACAAAGTGGTCTTGATGCCGTCATATGTAAATATTGGTGCCTATGTTGATGAAGGCACGATGGTGGATACCTGGGCGACCGTAGGTTCATGTGCTCAGATTGGTAAGAATGTACATCTATCTGGTGGTGTTGGTATTGGTGGTGTGTTGGAGCCATTGCAGGCAACCCCTACCATTATTGAAGATAACTGCTTTATCGGAGCCCGTTCAGAAGTGGTTGAAGGCGTGATCGTACGTGAAGGTGCTGTACTTTCCATGGGTGTATATATTGGCAAATCAACGCGCATTTATGATCGTGCTACCGATACTGTAACATATGGTGAAGTGCCACCATATTCTGTGGTTGTATCTGGTTCCATGCCTGGTAAATCAGGTGGTCCGAACCTGTATTGTGCTGTGATTGTGAAGACAGTGGATGAGAAGACCCGTTCTAAAACTGGCATCACCGAGTTACTGCGCGAATAATTTGTAGCTCACCAGCTTGGCTCGGAAACTTAGAGCTAAGCTGGATGACTACTGCTTAGAGGGAATAAATAGGGAGAGTGAAATGCCATTAAGTAAGCTTGAAGCCAGTGTAGAAATAAATCGTCCTGTCGCGGATGTGATCGCTTTTGTCGATGACAATACGAATGACCCGATGTGGCAGTCCTCGGTACTGGAATCAGAAAAGAGAACAGAAGGTGAACCGGCAGTTGGTACGGTTTATTATATCAAAGAGAAATTTCTTGGTCGTGTGATTGAGCAGGAGTGGGAGGTCACCGCGCGCAATGCAGATGGCAGCTCATGGTCAGCAAAAAGCACAACCGGCGCTTTCCCGATGGAAGCTACGATGACGTTTGAAGGCGATGCCGAGAAAACAACAATTAAGCGTACCCTGAGTATCGATGTCGGTCGTTTCTTTAAAGTGGCATCACCGGTTGTTGGCCATATCGCCAAGCGCGAGCTGGACATGGATTTCGCAAACCTGAAAGAACTACTGGAAGCAGGCGCTTAATCGCCTCTGTTTGCACTGTTTGAAAAGGGCCCCTGTTGGGGCCTTTTTTTGTGGGGGGCTGGCAGGGAGGATAAAGACCGTAAATTTCAGAGGCATGCAGGAAACCGTAACGATGTTGTCACCGTAATTCAGCGCGTAGCTTTTAGTGATATGGGAAAACCCGACTAGTAGTCAGCACATCGGTAAGCCGTGGTTTGGCCCTTTGCTGGAGATTGCGCTGATAAGCATGTCACCGCTCTCTAGCGATCAAGGCTACCAATCATCGGCCATATGAATAATACTACTGAATAATGCTGATTGCGCTTGCTCTATATTGAAGCAGTTCAACAATGATTGAGATGGAGTCCTGATGACAAACAAAAAAGATCTGTTTCAGCAGTATCTGGACAGTGCCAGTGTCATTTTCCTGGCGCTGGATGAGTCTGGAAACGTGCTTCAGGCAAATAAATATGTCTCTGAACTGTTGGGTTACGATCACCATGACATCATTGGAAAAAACTGGTTTGAACACTTTATTCCGGCAGAAAACCGTGAGCGGGTTTTGGCTGTTTGGGAGCAGATTGTGTCCGGCCATGTTAAAGTTGTAGCGCATAACGAAAATGCAGTTGTTACATCCAGTGGCGAAGAGCGCATCATCGCCTGGCATAACTCCGCCATTTATGATGATGGGCAGTTCATCAGCCATGTCTCATCCGGTACCGATATCACCGAGCGTGTTAAGGCAGATAGCGACCTTCGCAGAAGCGAACAGCGCTTTAGACTGTTGATTGACAACCTGCCTCAGAAGATCTTCCTTAAAGACCGGGATTCAAATTACATCACCTGCAATCAGAACTGCGCCTCAGATTTAGGTATCACTCCGGCAGAAATTGAAGGTAAACGTGATGAGGATTTGTTGCCCATTGAACTGGCTGAAAAATATCAGCATGACGATCAAAGAGTTGTGTCCGGTCGTGAGACTATCGATGTGGAAGAGGAATTCATCGTTGATGGTAAGAAGGTAATCATTCAAACAGTAAAAACACCTGTGATTGCTGATGATGGTGAAGTATCCGGTATTCTGGGTATTTTCTGGGATATTACCGCACGCAAAGAGATAGAGAGTCGCCTTGCTAACAGTGAACAGCGTTTGATTCAGGCCCAGTCAGTTGGTCATATTGGCGTCTGGGACTGGAAGCCTCAAAGTGGCGAGTTAATCTGGACCGATGAAGTTTTTCATATCTTAGGCTTTGGCGTAAATGAAGTTGAGCCAACCTACGACCGCTTTATTGACTGCCTTCACCCCGATGATCGTGAGTTGTTAAACAGTCAGGTAGAAGCTGCTTTGAAAGACAACAAACCATACAATGTGGATTGTCGAATCATTCAACCCAATGGCTGTGAACGCATAGCAAATGCTCAAGGGCGGGTATATTTTGATGAAATGGGCCAGCCGCTGCAGATGCTGGGAACCTTTCAGGATATCACCGAACGCAAACAGATTGAGCAGACCGTGTTGGATAGTCAAAAGGCACTCGCCAATGCTCAGGCCTTGGCTCACTTAGGAAGCTGGGAATGGAATTTGGATGATGACAATGTCATCTGGTCTGATGAACAGTTTCGCATCTTTGGCTATGAACCGGGAGCCGTAGAACCTACTTATCAGCTGTTTGCTGATTCACTGCACCCACAAGACAAAGAACGTATTTTGCAAGATGTGCAAACAGCGCGTGATGAAAATCAGCCTTTGGACATTGAATACCGCATTATCAGGCCTGATAAAGAGATCCGCTTTGTACATGCAAAAGGATTGGCACACAGCAACGCTGAAGGTGTTCCGCTTACGATGATGGGTACTGTGCTGGACATTACTGAACGCAAAAGAGCAGAAGAGAAGATTCATTCGCTTGAATCCCAGTTCTATCAATCTCAGAAAATGGAGGCTGTGGGTACGCTTGTAGGAGGTATTGCCCACGATTTCAA
>JAJFLF010000120.1 GCA_021772845.1 Mariprofundus sp. | reverse complement strand
TCCGGCGCAGCACTGAACGGATTCTGGCAGCCAGTTCTCTGGGATTGCACGGTTTGGGGATGTAATCATCAGCGCCCAACTCCAGACCGATGATGCGATCCATCTCTTCACCACGTGCAGTAAGCATAATGACGGGAAGGTTTGATGTTTGGCGCAGTTCGCGCAGAAGGTCCATGCCATTTTTGCCGGGCATCATGATATCAATCACGGCCAGATCCACATCGTTGCTCAGCGCCATCTCCAGCCCTTTAATGCCATCATAGGCCATTGATATGTCAATGCCTTCGCTTTTCAGAAAGCGGCCCATCAGTTCACACAGTTCGATATCGTCATCAATGAGTAACACATGCATGAGCCTTATATTGCCATGAAGCAATAAGAGAAACAGTAAAATTTCCACTTTTTTACACATTCTTTACATTTATTTGCACGATATTTGCAGAGTGGTTGAACAACGTTGCAGCTTCACTCCTAGCATTTGCCATGCGCAGTAGATGCGTATGACTATCCAAGGAGATAACAGATGAGAGATCAATATAAGCAGCAACCACTATCGAATGATAACAACGGGCTATTCGCTGTAATGCTATTTGCAGCCGCCGTGTTTATGTTTACACCGTTGGCCAATTCAGCCTATGCCTTTTCTGGCCCACCCAATGGTGAAAAGCGTATGGAAGCTTTTGCTGAGCGTTTGAATTTGAATGATCAGCAGCGTCAGCAATATGAAGCTATTCACCGTGATGGTCGTGATTCGGGTAAGAGTATCCATGAAGCGATGCGTATGAATCGCGATGCCATGCGTAAACTTGATCCGGGTCAGGCTGATTATGCCAAGCAGGTAGCAGCGCTAGCTGATGAAAAAGCGGAGTTGGTGAAGCAGATGGTCATTCAACGCAGTGAAGTGAGAGCTGAGGTGCATGCCATTCTAACACCTGAACAGCGGAAAACTGCCAGCGAAATGAAATCGAAATTCCGTAAGGGTGGTAAGCGCGGTCAGGGCGGTCCCGATGGCAAGAAAAGATGTGATCGTGATTAGCTTATTGACTGATTTCAGTATTTTAAAGCCATGCCATAAAAACGCTCTACACAAGTAGGGCGTTTTTTTGTTCGACACAGGTTAGGCTTCGCGCATGCCAGTAATGACCTTAAACCACATTGATAAAGCCTTTGGACCACAGGTGCTCCTGGATGGTGTCAGCCTGAGTGTGGGGCGTGGTGTGCGCATTGGCCTGATTGGCCGAAACGGGGAAGGTAAATCCACCCTGCTGAAGATTATGTCCGGTGAAGTGGAGTGTGATGCCGGTCAAGTGACACTGCGCACCGGTATTAGGGTTGCCTATCTGCCGCAAGCACCGCACTTTGATGCGGGGCAGTCAGTATTTCATGTGGTTGCAGAAGGCTTGGGTAGTGTGGCCAAGACGCTGGAAGATTATCACAATGCCCTGCACGCTTTAGAAACCGATAGCTCGGACAAATTACTGAAGAAAATTAATGAATTGCAAGATGAACTGGACCGCAGCAATGCCTGGCAATTTCATAATCGCATTGAAACGGCTATTACCAAATTGCATCTTGATCCGGATCGCGATGTAGGTGAACTCTCCGGTGGCTGGTTACGACGCGTCTCCGTTGCACGTGCTGTGGTTTCCGAACCTGATGTGCTCTTGCTGGATGAGCCAACCAACCATCTCGATATTGAATCGATTGAATGGCTGGAGGATTTTGTCGCGGCATTCCCGGGTTCGGTCATATTTATCACCCATGATCGATATTTCCTTGATGCCGTAGCAGAAGAGATTGTTGAACTTGATCGTGGCCATCTGACCCATTTTCCATACTCCTATGCTGAATATCTCGATAAAAAGGCAGAGCTGCTGGCGATTGAAGAGTCACAGCACCGTAAATTCGACACTGTGCTGGCCAGCGAAGAGCGTTGGATTAGACAAGGCATACCTGCGCGTCGTACGCGTAATGAAGGACGTGTGCGAGGGCTTGAAGACCTGCGCAAGCAGCGTGCCGCTCGCCGTTTGCGCAGTGATGATGTGGAACTACGTGTCTCATCCGGTGTCAAAGTCGGAAAAATGCTCATCGAAACGGTAGATCTATCGCAAAGCTTTGGCGATACGGTGATTTGTAAGAAGTTTAGCCATAAAATTATGTCCGGTGATCGTGTTGGTTTTGTTGGTGCCAATGGTATTGGCAAAACAACGCTGCTCAAGATGATGCTCGGTGATATGGAAGCGGATGAGGGTAAAGTACGTCATGGTGTGCGTCTGGCGCCAGCATTTCTGACCCAGATGCGGGAACTGGATGATAAATTAAAATTGAAAGATGTGTTGCTGCCGCAGGGTGGTGACCATGTGCATATCGGAGGGAAGGAACCGCGCCATATCGTTAGCTATATGCAGGATTTCCTGTTTGATAAAGAGCGTCTTAATTGCCCTGTTGCAGCACTTTCCGGTGGTGAACGCGGCCGTTTGATGCTGGCGAAACTGCTACTGGAACCGGCCAATCTGCTGGTGCTGGATGAACCGACCAATGAT
>JAJFLF010000119.1 GCA_021772845.1 Mariprofundus sp. | reverse complement strand
TCTAAAAATGCAGGGCTATTGGCTGTGCAGATGCTTGCCCAAACAGATGAAGATTTGAGTGCGAAGCTTAAGGCCGATCGTGCTGCTCAAGCCGAAGCGATTCTCGCTGCAGGTTAATCCTGGTTAGCGTGCTGTGAGTGTGCGTAGTAAACTTCGCGCTTTGCGAATTGCTCGGGTGCTCAGACAGGGTGGTTGCATTGCGCATGCCACGGCTACATTGCCGGGCATTGCCGCCGACCCTCATAACAAAGGTGCGGTAAAACTGCTGCAGCGATTCAAACAACGCCAGGGGCCATTTTTGCTGTTGGCCGATTCTATGGGAACAGCATTGCGACAGGCGCGTTACATTTCACCTGCACTGCGTAAAGCGGCCCGTTCATCATGGCCGGGGCCTGTGACATTGATTATTCCGGCTAAACCAGGGCTTCATCCAGCATGTTATAAACAGGGCAGTTTGGCGATTCGTGTGGATGCGTCCCAAGATTCAAGGGTGCTGGCTAAAGGCTGTGGCGGCTTGCTTCTGTCGAGTAGCTTGAATCGGAAGCAGAAAAAAACCAGTAAACCGGATCGCAAAACACTGTTGCAATTCGCTACTTTTTTGAGTGCCAGACTTGCCTGTGATGAGAGTTCAGGTAAGGCCTCACAAATCATGCGTGTATGGCGCAATCAATGCACTGTGCTTAGAGCATGACGCGGCAGGATTGAATGGTTAACATGCCGCCCCATGCAATCATTTTCTGAACTAATAAAACAATTATGGCAACGATTAGGTTCGATGTCCCTGGCAATTATTCTGTTGATGGTGTTGGCCATCGCCTCAGTCATCGGCACGGTGCTGCTGCAAAATCAGAGCCAGACAGATTACCTGCAACAATTTGGACCATTATGGTACTGGGTATTCCGCTCGCTTGGTCTGTTCGATATGTATCATACCTGGTGGTTTATCACGCTACTCGGTTTCATCATGGTGTCACTGTCGTCATGTTTGTGGCGCAATGTACCAAAAATGACGAAAGAGATGCGTACCCGTAAAGGTACAATCAACGAACGTTCATTGGGTCGTATGGAACTGCAACAGCAGTGGTCATTAAAATCTGATACATCGATTGATTCACTGCAAGAGAAGTTCCGTAGTCGTTTGTATGGCTGGGAATTCAAACAGACTGAAGAAAATGGTGTGCATTATGTGCGCGCAGACAAAGGGCGTTTCCATAAATGGGGCTATATCAGTGTGCATGCGGCGATGCTGGTTATCCTGATTGGTGGCTGGATGAGTGTGGAGTTCGGTTTCCGTGGTAATATGGCTGTGCCTGAAGGTGCCAAAGATCATACAATTGAATTTTTAAAGGGTACTGAAACAGCGACACTGGATATGCCTTTTGAGGTGCGTTGTAACTCATTTGTGATTGATTTCTTTCCTACCGGCGCACCCAAAGAGTTCCGCAGTAATTTAACGATTATTGATGATGGTAAAGAAGTGCTGACATCCGATATTATTGTGAATGAACCACTGTTCTATAAAGGTGTCTATATCTATCAGGCCAGTTTTGGTGATGGTGGTTCGGATGTTACCTTTAAATTGTATAATATGGATGGATCAGCTGAGACACGTACGGCTAAAACGTCTGTGTATAAGAGCTGGACGGATGAAAAAACAGGCATCACGCTCAAGGTGACGGACTTTAAACCCTACAATGTTGAGAATTTGGCGGGTCCCGGTGAGATCGTGAAATTTAAGGATCTTGGCCCATCTATCGTGTATGAGATTCGTGGCCCGGGGTTGAAACCTGCCAAGATTAAGGCTTATATGGAGCCATTCATTGATGCCGAAGGTAAAAACCAGGGTTCCTGGTTGCAGGTTTCTCTGACCGGTGATGCGGCTGATTTTCAATCGGTGGGGCTTGGGCTTGATCTGACCAATCCGCAAGAGTGGAAACTATTCCATTCATTCATGAGCCATCTCTCTACAACGGATCCTTCTCAGGAGAAGATGATCCGAATGCGCTCATCGTTTAAAATGGCGATGCAAGATGTGTTTGGTGATGAACGTCCTGAAAATTTCCAGGAGATGGCAGTACGCACGATGGAAGCGATGCAGACCTTGCCTCAAATTCCATGGCCGTATATTCCGATGCTGGATGACTACGAGCATGTTTATTACACCGGCCTGCAGCTGGCCAAAGATCCGGGCATGAATGTCGTTTGGGTTGGTAGTGCAATTCTGACTATTGGTTTGTGTATTATGTTCTATATGCCACACCGTAAGTTGTGGTTGGTGGTGCGCGCTGATGATGGTGATGATGAAATAACCGTAGTTTTTGCAGGTTTAACCAATCGAAATCAGATGGCATTTAAGCAAAGTTTTAATGAACTGTTCACGCAGCTTGATGAAGACTTCAAGCCTAATTCGTAGTTAAGGAGTAACTCATATGACTAGCACTACAGCTGAAGCATCTTTTTATAGTACAATGAATATTGGGCGCATTGCCCTGATCCGTTTTTACGCATATATCGGTCTGGCACTAGGTATATCAGCGATGGCCATGTATGGTAGTAGTGGCTATGACGAAGATGCATTCCTATATCAAATCCTCAGTATGCAAGGTCTGTTGTGGGGTGGCACAGGTGCACTGCTAGGTAGTGGCCTGGCGATGATTCTAGCAAGTATCATGCCGGCCATGTTACAAGGGCGTGTAGCTGGTAATACCGTTCCCTGGTGTGATGGTATGCTGTTGATGGTTGTATTGTCTGTGATAGCAGCGCAATTTGAACCGGCGCGTGAATTCATTACCTATGAAGATCAGTCTAATCTGTTTGCACCGAACGTTGTGATGACAATGAATATGTTGTTGGTTTTTTCTGCAATTACTTATATCGCATATCTGTTTGCTCCTGCTGAATTTATAGGCCGTCTGGCAACGGGAACCGCTTATGCAGGGATTTATGCAGCTGGTGTTGCGCTGTTGCTACGTTGGCATGAATCCTATCTGTTCGATATGGATATTGGGCATGCTCCGGTATCGAATCTGTACGAAGTATTTATTTTTATGTTCATTATCACTGCTGCTGTATACCTCTCATTTGAACGCCGTTATCAGGCGCGGGCAATGGGTGCTTTTGTAATGTCCATTGTTGCTGCCGGTGTATTCTTTGGTGTATGGCTGGATTCGGTAGGGCAGGGTTTGATAAAACCTTTGGTGCCAGCACTTCAATCGTACTGGATGAAAATTCATGTGCCGATGAACTTCGTGGGTTATGGTTCGTTTGCCGTGGCTTGTGGTGCGGGTATGGCTTATCTGGTTCGTTATCACCTTGAAGCTAAGGGTGGTACGGCAAAAGTACTGGCTGTTTTCCCTAGTTTAGAACAGCTGGATCAGCTGGCTTATAAGGCTGTAGCTGTAGGTTTTCCTGCATTTACGTTGGCAACGATTCTTGGCGCTGCCTGGGCTGCTGAAGCATGGGG
>JAJFLF010000118.1 GCA_021772845.1 Mariprofundus sp. | reverse complement strand
GATCATCCGCTTGTTACAACTGAATCTTTTCGTCAAAAGAGGGATGATTGAACTATTCATACCGCCAGACCCCAGGCCAACAGATTCGACTCAGTTGAGGCTGGCGTTATGAGTTCAAATTATCTGGGACAGCAGTGGCTCTGATCCTTTTTCCAGTTGCGATGTTTGCCCGCAAGACCAGCTCAAGAAGCCCTGCTAACATTGCGGCCTGGTAAGATTGCAATCTGATACAGGAGTTCGATTTGGAAGATGATTTAGAAGATACCCCCATCAAACACGTGTGTGACGCGATTGAAGTGGCGCATACAAAGATTCAACAGGATTTCGAACATATCAATCCCGTTGTCGGGGTGATCAATCGCATGCGTAAGTTCGGTATTCCAACTGATCTGATCACCATTGATTGTCTGAAGAGTGGCAAACGCATTCTGCTTGCATTGCATGATGACAAGCCTGAGATCGCCAATTATCAGTTCTGCCTTCGTGATGAAGACCCCAGTGATGATTTTGAGAGCATAGCGATAGAGAGCCTGACTGCTCAACAGCTCTATGAGTGGATGAAAGAGTCCTTCTCAACAACAGCGGAAGAAAGCATCAAAGGGTAACGTCCCCTTAAACTTTGTATTACCGTCATACCCTAGGGCAGCTCCTCTTCCTTCCCTTAGGGGATACTCTCTGGCTACGCCATTCACCTGATCGGAATTCACCTTCTTCCGGACCTGATCCGGAATCCATGATCAAACATGATCTGAGCTTATGATTGCATGATTCAAGACTAGGCGCCGAACCCTACTCACCTTATCTGTTCCGCAAAACATAATGTCCGGTCTTTTTTCCTCCGACCTTTTCGACAAGGCCTGCATCAAGCAGAGGTCGCAATAGATCCATCGCCCCTTGCCGGGACACCCCCAGCGCTTTCCATATTTCACTGGGAGCCATACCATCTCCGTGGTCTCGAAGCAGGTGAAGAAGTTGTTCCTGCCTCGGTCGCAACACCAGTTTTTTCGTACCCTTGCTCTGGAACGTTTGTATTCGCAACCATGCCTGTTCGAGAGTTAGCCGCAGTCCCTCTACACAGTATACCAGCCAGGTGGTCAAATCTTCTCCAGCCCGCTGCACACGCTCCAGTTCGGCGTAGTATCTGGGCCGATCCTCCCAGTAGTATTCATCCACTGAAAAAATGTGGTGAGTATCGAACCCACGGCGATAAAGCTCCCACAAAGCGAGTGCCCGGCCTGTTCGGCCATTGCCATCTGCAAAGGGATGTATGGTTTCGAAACGATAATGCAAGATAGCTGATGAAAGAGTCGGTGACAGTTCATTTGCAGCTGTGTTCCACCATTCCAGCAATTCAAACATCAGCCCTGAGACAGCATCCGGCGGCGGCGGACGATACTGCCCTACCTGCACGGAGATCGTCCGGTATTTGCCCGCATCACCCTGATCCATTACTTCCCCGGCAAGAATCTGATGCAGTTCCAGTATGTCAGCGTGACTGATAGTTTTTTTACCTGCATGTTTTTCTACATACCGAAGCCCTGCGAAATAATTGATGACTTCCCGCTTGGAGCGAGTGCTGGAGGCAGAAAGTTCCCGCCCCTCCTCCAGCGCGCGAACTTGTTCAAGGGTCAAAGGGTTTCCTTCTATAGCAGTTGAGGCATGGACATTACGTGTGCGTGTGTCCTTCTGAAGTGCTGGAACCCAGGCGAGGTCAACTACTGCACTTTGAATACGTTCTCGCAGTGCAGCCACCTGTTCGACTTCAGAAAGCAGTACTGGGGTTATTTTGAATTGCGGGTGATAAGCCATAAATAAAACAATAAATATGTGTCAAGTATAAGTCAAGTTGTTAGTCAAGTGATTTTTATGCATGTCTTAGGGGATTCGGGCTAAGAAACTTTAATGTCTCGCCCAGACATATCCGTCATACCCCAGGGTAGCTTCTCTGCCTCTGGCATTCACCTTCTTCCGGACTCGATCCGGAATCCAGAGTCATTGCTAACACCTACTGGATTGATTCGGCGCTTTGCGCCTTACCCTGCGGGCGACTTGAAGTCGTCCAAAACGGCTTCGACTTTTTGTCCCGCCTGAAGGTGAATTACACTTGTGCAAGAGGAGCTGCCCTAGGATGTCGCGAGAATGACGTTACTTAATGATCGTCATACTTAAAGGTAACGACGCGGCTCTATCCCTGCAAAAGTTTCTCAACCCCTTTTTTGGGTGTTTTTGCCAACTTCTGAAGCAGAGAAAAGGGCATTGATGCTTTATGATACTGACCACTAATTTTTTCCAACATCGTCAGCCATAGTTTGGCCGTCATTTCAGAATCGAACAGGGCTCTATGAAAAACACCCTCAACAGGGATATTCGTATGCTTTATTAACGTCGCCAACTGATGGTTGGGGGCATTCTGATAAAGTCTCCGGGCCACCAGCATGGAACAGGCAAAACTGCCTGTATAATGTCTGGATATTTTTCCCAGTTCCGCATCTAAAAATCGTTTATCGAATGAAGCATTATGTGCAACCAGATTATAGTCGCCGATAAAATCAGCAAACTCATGCATCACTTCTGCGTTGCATGCAGCACTCTTTATCATGGCATTCGTAATACCGGTATAATTTTCAATAAATGGATCAATCCTGCGTCCTGGATTCATTAACTTCTGGAATCGTTCTTTTATGATCCCGTTTTCAATCCGTACTGCACCAATCTCAATGGCGCGATCGCCAAGGTCAGGGGAAAGTCCCGTAGTTTCAAAATCCAATACAACAACAGTATCGGCCTTGCACAACATAACAGCTCCTTTTTCAAACTGAGTAGATCGATCTGATCCGGTTCATTTTTGCCTCTCACAAACAGCAGAGATGCTGCCATGCGGGAGCTCAAAAAAAACCACTATCAAACAGGGTTCGTCCTTTTGCAATAGCCAAACCAGCACGGTTATATATACCCGCAACCGCATTGCACATAACCAGTCTCCACAGCTCACGGAATAAACTGTTGAGCCCCCCTACTTTTAAGCGATCCAGACATAACTTATAAGCACTACCCAGGCTATCTTTTAGAGTTTACGAACTACCATAAAGTAATCGCTGCAAGCTACTGATAATATGGTCCTAATGGTAAGTATCAGCAGGAATTCTTGTGATTTATACACTTTTCATAGAATCGCATCAAAAAATGCCAGTTTTTCTTTTAACAGTTCAATATGGTGAAGTAAAGTATTCTTAAGTTGTTGGTTTATTTGGCTTAATTAGCGCGCCTAAATTTTAGGCAAAAGTTGTTACTTGAACTGGATCTATTGATTTATATACGTTTTTGGATTCTATCCACAATGTTATCCACAACTTCTGTGGATACGAAATGTATAACTCTTTTTCAAAACAGTTAGTTGAAACAGCACCAAAGCAATGTTACTCGCCCCCTGCTTTTCTTGGGGGGCTTGCATCTGTATTCTGGCTCAGAAACTAAAGATTACGCCCCTTAAGTTTGTTAACCGTCATACCGTGCTACGACACGGTATCCAGTGGTTGTATGCAGTGACTCTGGATTCCGGATCACGTCCGGAATGACGACCGACCTTAAGCCTGACCCTCACCCCCGATTAGCTTGCCTGAGCAACAGCATCACCAAGTTGGATATAGGTCTCAATGCCTGCTTTGGTGTTTTTTAACATATCTTGGGAAGGAGCCCACTTGCCTTTTTCTCCACATAATACAACGGTGCTGCCGCCAAAGAGGAAATAGCCTTTTTCATCGCCCTTTTTAAACGGTTGAGATTCATCAAAGGATTGCACGATTTTACCCACCATGGTGGCACCCACTTCAATATAGGCAAGTTTGCCAAAATGTTCAGTCTCCAGGATCGAGACACGTCGCTCATTTTTGATGAAAATATCTTCTCTATATTTCAGGGCCAGTGGATTGACTGAATGCAGATCACCGGGAACGGTAAAGGCCTTAAGGGTTTTACCATGATCAGGGTAATGATAACGGTGATAATCAACAGGGCATAATCTTGCGATCATCAGCGGGCCACCGATAAAGTCTTGGGCCAGTTCAGCATCACCAATGAGATCAAATGCGCGTAACATCGATCCTTTCACGGGGATCGTTAGATCATCAGTCATGCTTTCATGGCCAAAGTATCGTGCCTCAGCAAACGCAC
>JAJFLF010000117.1 GCA_021772845.1 Mariprofundus sp. | reverse complement strand
CCATGTATGGTCCCATCATGCCGGTCACAAACGCCATCGGAATAAAGGCCAAAATCACTGCAATGGTCGCGATAATGGTGGGTTTACCCGTCTCGTTGGTCGCCAAAACAATCAAGCGTGCTTTCTCTTTCACTGTGTCGGCTGTCTGGCGACCCTTTTTACGCAAATGACGATGAATATTTTCAATCACCACAATGGCGTCATCGACCAATAGCCCCAAGGCCAAAATCAAAGCAAACAGGGTAATACGGTTAATCGTCTGGTCTGCAATCAGACCAACCGCCAGCACAACAAACAGAATCAGCGGAATATTCATGGTCACAATCGCCGCTTCTCGCCAGCCCAGAAACAGCAGCAGAATAATGATCACCGTCGCTATCGCGATACCAAGGTGTTCGAGCAACAGATTCACTGCGGCATTGGCCCGTTCACCGGAATCGCGGGTAATGGTCACGCTCACATTATCCGGGATAAAATCACCCTTCAATGCGTTCAGTTTTGATGCGATACGATCAGTCACCACTACCGCATTGCTGCCACGTTTTTTAGCCAGTGTAATCGATACCGCTGGCCTTGATGGCGATGCAAGTCCACCTGGATTTGATGACTGACCGAAACCAATGCGATGATAACGATTCACTTCCGATGGTCCATCGCTAATGGTGGCAACATCGCTCAAATAGATCGCTTTGTTTTCACTCTGCCCTACGATCAAATGACCAACTTCGCTGGCATTCTTCAAATAACCATCAAGCCAGACTTTTATCTCCTGGTTGTCTCCAACCAACACTCCGCTTGGGCCACCTGCATTGGCACTGAGCAATACCTGATGCACACTATCAAGCGCCAGCTGATAAGCAGCCAGTCGTACGGGATCAAGTTGAATGCGAATCTGACGATCGTTTCCACCAATAATATCAGCAACAGATACACCATCTAATGGTGCCAACTGATCACGCACACGCTCAGCCAACCGTTTCAACGCAAGACCATCCATCTCCGTTGAAGAGAGGGTAATCACCGAAGCAGGTACATCATCGACATCCAATGGTTTAACCAGTGGCTGCGATGCTCCGGCTGGTAATCGATCCATACTATGCATCATACGATCATATAATTTGACCAGACTGGCTTCTTTATCTTCGCCGACTTCGAACATCACTGTGACCACAGCCTGAGAATCCATCGCCATGCCATAGGTGTGTTCTACACCGGTGATTTCACGCAGCACCATCTCCAGCGGCCGCACAATCAGGTTTTGCACCTCTTCGGGAGAAGCACCCTGCATCTGTACAATCACATTGGCGGCAGGCACATCAATCTGAGGATTCTCCTCACGCGGTGTCACCATCAATGCAAATGCACCGATCAGAAAAATAAGCATACTGATCATCGGGGTCAGATTGGAAAACATGGCTGCCTTGCCAAGCTTGCCAGCAATATTTAATGGCTCCTGTTCTGATGCTTGCTCTGATGTCTGTTCAGACGCCTGTTCAGGCTTTATTTGATTCGACATTATTTTTTCGCCTGAACCGTCATGCCTGTTTGCAGAGCTGGATCTCCTGCCCATGCAATGAGATCACCATCATGCAAACCGGCCAGTATTTCGGTCGTTGAACCACTATATTTTTCTGATTCACCATTACGGCTTGTACGCACCTGGCGATAATGGGCAATGCCTTTGGCATCGACTACATAAATACCGTTCAAACCAGCTCTTTCAACGATAGCCGCAGTGGGAGCAAGCAGTGCTCTGCGCACGCCAACACTAAAACCCACCTGAGCATACATGCCCGGGTGCACTGCCGGATCATCCTGCAATGCGATTTTAATCAAGAACTGATGTGATATCGCATCTGCAGCCTCAACCACCTGGCGGACTGTGCCGCCAACAGCACGTTTCATCGAAGGGATCTCTACCTGAACGTTATCGCCAGTATGAATGCCGCTGACATACTGTTCAGACACATAGGTTTTCACCAACAGACTGGCTGGATCTTCCAATGTCAGAATTGCTGCGCCCGGCTGAGCCAGATCACCTTTACTCAGGCGTTTTTCTACCACGACACCATTGACCGGAGAAACCACTTCCGCATAACCCAGTTGATTGCGCGCCTGAGCAGCCTGTGAACGCGCTACTTTATAACGCAGGCGCACCCGATCCAACTGCTGTTTGCTGGTTGCATGTTCTTTATACAATAACTCATAACGTTTCAGATCAGATGATGCCTCAGCCAACGATGCCTCAGCCTGTACCAGCGCCTGTTTGGCATTGACTGGGTCCACACGCACCAATACCTGCCCCTTAGTCACTCGATCGCCTTCGCGCACAGACAGCTTGCGAATGTATCCCGAGATGCGTGAACTGATAGAGACACGATGATCCGATGTCACGGTGCCGCTGGTAACATAATAAGAGTCTACATCCACAGACTTCACACTCATCGTCTCAGCATTCGTGAGCACAACCGGCGCTACCGCACTCCGGCTTGCACCATCATCACTGCATGCCTGCAGCAGCAATATCGCCGCCAGAATTATCAATATTTTGTTATTCATCGTATTACCTCTTCATTGAGTGCGCCAACTGCCAGCTGCAGAGCAGCCTGAGCAATCGTGACATCATATCTGGCCTGAATGCTCGACAAACGTGTCGTATCCACCTGCAGCTGGGCATCAAGCAGGTCGGAGGTTTTAGCCAGACCTTGTGCAAATCGTAACGATTTAATGCGCAAGGACTCTTCGCTCTGTTTCAACGCTTCTGCCTCACTGGCATCACGGGATCTGCTTTCATCCAGCATACGCCATGCGTGCGCCACTTCATTGTGAATCTGCTGTTTGTGATCACTGATTTGTAATTCCAGCCCCAATTGCTTGGCATGAGAAACGCGCAACTCGGCTTTGTCAGAACCACCTGAAAACAGATTCATGCTGATCGTTGCACCAATCATGCTGTTACGGTTTTTCAATGCGGGCGTGGATGCATTCCACTCCTGTCCTGCCACCAGATCGACGCGCGGTAGAAATGCGGCTCGACTCAAATCCACACCGGCCTGACTGGCCTGATAAGCTTCTTGCATGGCTTTCAAATCTGGCCGCATGGTCAATGCCTGTTGCAGTGCTTCATCCAGGCTCGATTGCGTAACAACAAGATGAGGATCGCCCTCAATCGCCAAACTGCTATCGCTCTCTAAACCCATCACACGCTGCAACTGCTCCGTAGCACGCGCATAGGCATGTTTTGCCTGCTTGCGCTTGAGCTGACTGCGCAACAGATGCACCTGTGCATCCATAACATCACTGTCGATCAACACACCGCGATCATGCAGAGCCTGTGTATCCTTATGGCGCTTTTCAGCCGCATTCACAGCTGCCTCCATAGCATGGATCGCCACTTGCGTTTGACGTGTTTGTGCATAGGCATGAATAGTCTGAAAAATGATTTGCTGTTGCATATAACTATGATTCAACACAGCCGAACCTGCATGATGGTCTGATTGTTTTTTACCGGCCCACAAAGCCCCACCCCGGTAGATGGGCATATTCACTTCCAGGCGCGTTTGATAATTATTGATATATCCGGGGTTATTAATAACTGTCGGATTAAAATCAGCAGCACTGACTCTTTGCTGGTTAAGTTTTGTGGCAAAATAACTGCCCGGAGAATCGGTTCGAACCACCCCGGTAGACAATCCCAGGCGCGGCATAAATTGACTGGTAGCCAGATCCTGACCGGCTCTGGATTGCTCAACCGTGTTACTGTGATCAGCCGCCAGCAAACGGTTATGACTTACCGCATAATCCACGCTCTGTCGCAACGAACTGATTTCGACTGCATTCGCAGCTCCTGCTGTCATCAACAACACCATCAATAGCATTTTACTCATCACTAAATTATAATTATCTAATATATTGGCGCGCACAAACATAGCTCACTCCTGCTTTTAGCTTTGGATGCACATTTCAGGGCAATAGATCTGTTTCAATGACTGCACCAAACCTTCCCAAGCCGGGTTGGCAATGCGATAAAACACCTGCTGACCACGTTTTTCATTTTCAACAATCCCTAACAGACGCATCTTCGCCAAATGCTGCGACAGATTAGACTGGGCAGCCCCCGTAGCTTCCATTAATTCATGCACACACATCGGTCCATCCAGCAATAGGCATAATACCGATAGGCGCAATTCATGCCCAATGGCTCTCAAGCCCTGGGAGGCTTCTTTAACTTTATCTTTAGGTAATTCCTGCATGGGCGAAACATATTCTATTTTCATTATATAATCAACTTATTATTTAATTGACCCTCCCTGCATTGCACCTCAGGGTCAGCATTACACTGAAACCTACATGGAGTTTGGCGTTCAGGTGCAAACGTTTTAATAATGAACATGAGGATTTTATATGCGTGAAACACCTTTGATTCTTATCGTTGATGATGAAAAAATAATTCGCGAAATATTAGCAAAAATGGTTCATGTGCTCGGTTATAACGCCATGCAGGCCGGCAATAGCACCGAAGCACAACTTATTATTCGCCAGCACAAACCTGATCTGATTCTACTCGATATGATTATGCCCGGTGTAGATAGCATGGAAGTACTCAAATCTGTGCGCAGTGATGAGGCATTAAAACATATCGCTGTCATCTTAATATCAGGCATTGATGATCTGGAAGCAGTTTCGACATTTATTGAAGCTGGCATTAATGATTTTTTACCAAAACCATTCAACAAGGCTCTATTTACATTAAAAGTGAACTCCTGTTTGGCGCATATAGCGGGTAGGGATACCTCGCAACATGCACAAAAGCATATGGAAACCTTCTGCAGGGACCTTTCTCATGACCTGAATAATGCACTGACAGGTATCATCATGACTGCCGAACTATTATTGATGAACGCCAAATCAGAACAAGAAAAGGAACATATCGCAGATATCATCGATTCAAGTGAACTTGTAAGCAGCTTAATCAAAGAACGTCGCCAAAGCCTGAGTACAAACGCAAACGCTGAAACGTAAGCGCACTCATGGCAGCATGCGCCGCCCTATGACTAGCACAATGACCGAATCCGCGAACAACAAACACACACCCAAACAGACATCCGCCCCCTTAAATGGATTGGCATGGCGCTTGGCTCGACTGGCCAAATCGAAGCATGCAAACAATAGATCGGCAGGACTTGTGGTTTGGGTTTGTCCGGATCTACGCAGTTATCGGCAGCTATCTGAAGAACTGGCATTTTTTCTACAAGATCAACCTGAACTGCTGTGGCGATTCCCAGCCTGGGAAGTATTGCCTTATGATCGCGTGTCTCCGCACCACAGCATTGTCGGTGAACGCTTTGCTACCCTTGGTCGTCTTCTCAACACACCAAATCCAAATGGAATCCTGTTAACCGCCTTGCCAGCATGGTTGCAACGCATCGCACCTCCTGAGTCCGTGGCAGCACATGTTTGGCAATTGAAAGTAGGCATGCAACTGGATATCTCAGGCCTTAAAACTCGACTGGCTGAAGCAGGCATGATTCCTGCCGACAGGGTGTTAGCGCCCGGTGAGTTTGCCGCGCGCGGTGGCCTGTTCGATATCTGGCCTGCCACAGAAAATACGCCGCTGCGCATTGACCTGTTTGGTGACGATGTAGAATCCATCCGTCGGTTTGATCCGGAAAACCAGCGCTCTGGTGATGCGCTTGATCACTTCACCTCTGTGCCCGTTCGCGAGGTCATTCTCGACAAACCGGGACGAGATACCTTTATCGCCAACTTCCGCAGCCGATTCCCGCATCTGCGCAAACACCCGATGCTCTCGGCAGTGCAAGGCGGTCGCCCACACCCTGGCATCGAAGCACTACTCCCACTGGCATATCAGAAGATGGCACGCTTGCTCGACTATCTACCCGATGATTGTCAGCTCTATGCCGATAGTGATATCGAAATGCGCCGCCATGGTTTTACAGAACAGGTGCGCGCCCAGTTTGAAATGGTGCGTGCAAGTGCGGAACCAAGCATCAGTCCGCAGGAGCTCTATGCTGTTGAAACCCCGGTAAAAGCAAAAGCTTTGCCACGCCTGAGTCTTGAGACTGCCCCATCATTAAGTGATTACGCTGACCGCGCCCAGCCCCTGCATGCCATGCGCACCCTGTTAAAAAAACAGCTGGATGCCGGCTGGAACATCTCTCTTGTTGCGCACGGATTAGGGCAACAGGAACGCATGATCGAAGCATGCGGTGATCTGGCATCAGATATTAGTGTGCAAGCAAACTTAAAAGATTGTGAGCATATTCAGCTCTCCACCACCATTGGTTATCTCGACAGTGGTTTTGCCAGCCCCAGAGAGAAACTACTGATCCTGACCGGCCGTGAATTGCTCGGCCAACATCTGCCACGCAAACGCACGCGCAGCAACGCAGTATTGCGCGCCGATATCTTCTCGTCTCTGGCTGAACTTCAAATCGGTGATCCGGTCGTACATGAAGATCATGGAGTAGGGCGCTATCAGGGTTTGGAGAGCATTGATGAAGATGGTGATCTGGCCGATTTCATCAAAATCGAATATGCCGACAAAGCGAGCATCTTTGTACCTGTTGAAGAGTTGGCACGCCTGCACCGTTATACCGGTGAAGAGTCCCCCAAACTCAACAAACTTGGTTCCGAGAAATGGAAACGCACCCGCGAACGGGTTAAACGTGATCTGTTCGCTATGGCCAATGAATTGATCGAAGTTGAAGCGGCACGCAGCGGCAACACCCGTGAACCCTATCCTGTGCAGGGCCCTATGCTTGATGCCTATGATGAGTTTGCTGCTCGCTTTCCGTTTGAAGAGACCGATGACCAGGTCGAAAGTATCGATGCGATTCTACGCGATCTGACCCATCACAAACCGATGGACCGGGTCATCTGTGGTGATGTTGGTTTTGGAAAAACAGAAGTAGCCATGCGTGCAGCGTTTGTTGTCGCACAATCCGGACGACAGGTGGCCATTCTTGCGCCCACTACCGTGTTGGCCAATCAACACTTCAGCAGTTTCTCTGAACGCTTTGCCGGCACTGGTTTGAAAGTCGATCTGATCTCTCGCCTGCAGGGTAAAAAAGAGGCCGACCGCATCACCCGTGAACTGGCCAATGGTGATATTCGCATCATTGTAGGTACACATCGC
>JAJFLF010000116.1 GCA_021772845.1 Mariprofundus sp. | reverse complement strand
CCTCTCTCTGTAACGGCGCGAGGCATGAGTTCTTGAGTTGTTTTAAGCGTGTATGGCTTATCCACCCCAATCTTCGATCATGTAGTCATAACCCTGTTCAGCCAGAAATCGTTGGCGATTGCTGGCGAATTGAAGAGGGGTGATCTCAACAGGCCTTATGGTTTGAAACCTGCTTTCTTCAGGGCATAGATTTCGATATGACCGTTCTCGGTAAGCTGCGTGTAGTTCATGGTCGTGCTCCTTTGATGAGTGGTGTTTGATAAGGGCCAGACTGCTTGCGCAGCTGCCAACTCATACGATTCATGAAATTGCCCTTAGAGCTAGAATCCGCGCTCCCTTAAAACCGTTTATTGTATGCTTACCTCAGAGATTGATTGACTCTTTCCGTTGATATTTTTCGGGTGAGGTTGATGACTATTGGATAATAAAATTGATTATCGGATAAAATCGGATAATATTGGATAAGTGGATTACCAATACAGTGATGAATATGAATTTAACTAATCTAATAATTACCCCTGAACTATTGAGAATCATCTCAGAGATTGATGAGTTTAACGGTGGATGGAAGGTGCAAAGTCACCTTAATCCTGATTATCTAACTCAGCTTCGTCATGTGGCAACTATTGAAAGCATTGGATCTTCTACCCGTATTGAAGGCTCAAAACTTACTGACAGCGAAATTGAGTCTTTGTTAGGACAAGTCGGTAACCAATCTTTTGCCAATCGAGATGAAGAGGAAGTTGTAGGTTATGCCGAAGTAATGGAAACAGTGTTTGAAAACTTTGAACATATTTCTATTACTGAAAATTACATCAAGCAATTACATATCAGTTTACTTAGGCATTCTAGTAAAGATGAACGGCACCGAGGCGAATACAAAAAGCACTCAAATAGTGTTGAGGCCTTTGATGGGGAAGGGAAAAGCTTGGGGGTGGTTTTTGAAACTACTTCCGCTTTTGATACACCAAAACAGATGCAAGATTTGGTGTACTGGGCGAGGGAGTCTTTAGAGGATAAAAGCTATCACCCGTTAATCGTAATAGCTCTGTTTAACGTGGTCTTTTTAGCTATTCATCCGTTTCAGGATGGGAATGGTAGACTTTCCCGTGTTTTGATTTCTCTACTTATGCTCAAAGCGGGGTATGCCTATATTCCTTATAGCTCACTAGAAAGTATTGTTGAGAAAAATAAAGATGCTTATTACTTAGCCCTGCAAAGAACACAAAAAACGCTTAAGGGAGAGGTTGACTGGTTACCATGGTTAAGTTTCTTTTTGCGCTCTTTAAAGCGGCAAAAAGACCACCTGAAAGCAAAAACAGATAGTCTGGAACAATACAGTCATCTTTCTCAGGAATGTGCCGTTATCATGCAACACCTTGATACGCATAGCAGGATTACAATATCTGAAGCTTATGACTTAATCACCAGTGTTTCCAAGCCTACTGTGAAAAATAGAATGGCTGAACTTGTAAGGCTTAGCCTTATTGAGCGTCACGGTAAAGCCAGGGCTACTTGGTATAGCAAGCTTAGCAAAGTGTAAGGGGGGGGGCAGGCTGAGTTATGTTGAACCGTGAAATGCTTATTCGCCCCAATCTTCGATCATGTAGTCATAACCCTGTTCAGCAAGGAATCGTTGGCGGTTG
Source organism: Mariprofundus sp. (assembly GCA_021772845.1). Classification (GTDB taxonomy): domain Bacteria; phylum Pseudomonadota; class Zetaproteobacteria; order Mariprofundales; family Mariprofundaceae; genus Mariprofundus. The sequence goes on along the minus strand of JAJFLF010000116.1, from coordinate 2,843 downwards.
CTGGCGAACTTTAACTCTTCGCTCTGATCGGATACGAGGGTGTAAAAATAAGCAGGGCCACCTTTAGGGCGCAGGATGCGACCCAGGCGCTGAGCCTCTTCCTGACGCGAGCCGAATGAACCTGAGATTTGAATGGCGATGGATGCATCGGGTAGATCAATGGCGTAATTGGCTACTTTGGAGACAACCAGCAGACGCAGTTCACCGGCTCTGAAGGCGGCATAGTGGCGTTCACGTTCTTTGCTGCTCATGCGGCCGGTAATCACTGGAGCATCGAGATGTTCAGCGATGCGTTGTAGCTGTTTGATATATTGGCCGATGACCAGAATACCTTCACCGTCATGTTTTTCGATCAAGGCTTCTGCAACATGATCTTTGACGCGGTTTTCAGCTGCGATGCGATAGGCTTTATGCCTGTCTTCAGCGGTGGCGTGGGCAAAGTGATCATCTTTGGCCATCGGCACACGAATTTCGATGCAGTGGGCTTTGGCGATAAAACCTGACTGTTCCAGTTCACGCCATGGCAGATCGTAGCGTTTGGGGCCAATCAGTGAGAACACATCGCGCTCCAGTCCATCTTCACGAATAAGGGTGGCGGTGAGCCCAAGTCTGCGGCGTGCCTGTATTTCGGATACGGCTCTAAATACCGGGGCAGGTAATACATGCACTTCATCAAAAATAATCAGGCCCCACTCCTGTTGGGTGATCAGGGCCATATGCGGCATATCAGCATCTTTTTCGGGGCGATAGGTGAGCATCTGATAGGTTGCGATGGTAACCGGCTGAATATCTTTACGGCTGCCGGTGTATTCACCCAGGTCACTGCTATCAATATCGGTTTTATCGAGCATCTCGGCATGCCATTGGTGGGCAGCAGCGGTATTGGGCGTGATGACCAGCGTGTTCATGCCGATGCGAGCCATCGCAGCCATGGCTACGAGCGTTTTACCAGCTCCGCACGCCAGCACAATCACACCATGACTGCCGGACGCTACGAATGAATCTACGGCCTGTTGTTGATATTCACGCAGTGCGCAGTCATGTCCATCTGAGCGGGTATGGTCTCGCAGAGCAAGCTTGAACTCTGGCCCATCATGAAAACCGGCCTGATCATCGACCGGGAACCCCAGTTTGATCAGCGCATGTTTAAGCGGGCCGCGATTGTCTTTATCGATAAGGAACTGATCTTCATCGATCTGTTCAAGCAGTAGCTCGTTAAGTTTATTGTCTGCTGCAATCTGGGCGGCAATAAACGGGTCATGAATGCTTAATCGTAAAACCTGTTCATTCTCTTTGGTTAAAACCAGCTTGCCATAAAGGGCAAAAGTGCGGCGCAACTCCTCCAATACATTATCAGGAATAGTGTATTTAGAGTGATTGCGCAGGGCAGTTTCTGCTTCTTCTAACGTATGACCAGCAGCGGCGGCATTCCACAGACTTAAGGGGTTGAGGCGATAGCTATGGATATGTTCCTGTGATTTCTCCAGCTCCGCAAAGGGGGAGATCGCATCACGTGCTTCATGAAAACGTGTGTTATGGGTTTCCAGTAAGAGCGAGTGATCACCCTGCACAATCATGGGGCGTTCGGGGTGGTAACTCATCTCTGCTGTTCTGCTAGCAGATCAAGGCCTAGCTGGTTCACTTCAGTATCATCAAGTTCACGCAGGCGCAGCACATGTTTGGCCTGCAGTTCAACCGTTGTTTTCTGCAGCGTATAACGCTGTTTTGTTTTGCGGGTGGGCTGAATACGGATAGCACCATAAAAATCAGCATCGATGCGGGCAATGAGCTGTTTAGGGGCGCTACTCAATGTCTTCTGATACACAATCTCCAGCCATTGGTCTTCCCGATCCAGATTAACCTGCATCCATGCGTTCAGCGCTGCGGTACCTGTAATCCATTGTACAGGTGGAATCAGGGTCTCGAGTATAATGCCGGCCTGGTGGCAGGCGCGGCTAAACGCGTGGGCATCGCTTGAGGCATCAAGCAGTACAATCTCCGGTCTCTCTTTAAACGGTTGGGAGAATTCGAACTTCATTTTCTGAAGTGTGTGAATCGCTGCGGCATCGTTCAATACCATCACTAAAGATGTGGCTGCAACCGCGGCGATAGCTTGTTGCTTGGCCGTTTTCTCAAACAGATAGACCAGTGCCTGCGGTAGGGGTGATTGAATGGATTCCAACGTCTCGCGTGCTTTAAGCAAAGCCTCTTTATCTGTGCCCATGCGCTCGATGGCTGCTTTGTCCAGCTGCAGGGTAATCATCTGCTCTACTGAACTGATGCTGCAAAAAGGTGTCAGTTGATGCAGCAGCCTGTGATCACAATCAGGGGTAAGTTGAATCTCGCCGGTGGGTGAGATAAAACCGCTCACTTTTGCATTGTCATACGCACCGTACCAGCCGGGGGCAGGGAACGAGACAGGTGTCTGATTCAATACCGCCTCAAACTCAGGCAGCAGATAGATAGCGCGTCGACTCATGTTGAGATGATGTAGAGCCAGGCCATGATTATTTGTGAACAGGGTCATCCAATTCGCACCGATGAGATTGTAGCTGGCTTGATTCTGTAACCATTCGATCACTTCATCGAGTTTCAGCCAGCAGTTGGTCGGCAGGGTTTTGAGCAGTATTAAGGTTTGTTTTTCATCGTCTTCAGACCAGTGCTCCCAGCCACGAACAGTTTTGAGCAGAGCTGTGCGCACGATTAATTGCCAGCGTGGCCAGTTCACCGATTTCGGGACGATTGCCTGAGAGTGTTGGGCCAGAAGCTCAGTTTTTAACATCATGAAAATGGATGATTCAAGTCGGTCGAGCTGTTCTGCTTGTTCTAGCTTATCAGAGCTA
>JAJFLF010000115.1 GCA_021772845.1 Mariprofundus sp. | reverse complement strand
GGTGCGCATTACATTTCATGGTAAACAGGGCCATTCGGCCTATCCGCAGGACGCTGATAATGCCATACATCGCGCAGCGCCAGCTCTGGCAAAAATAGCAGCGATTGAATGGGGAGAACCGGCTCAAGGATTCCCTGGCACAAGCTGTCAGATTACCAATGTTAACGGTGGCACCGGTGCAACGAATGTGATTCCCGGTTCTTGCGTGGCGCTGGTCGATATTCGTTATAATCCGGGCAATGATTTTGATGGTATTAAAGCTGCGATTGAAACGGCGTGTGAGGGCTGTGAAACCACACTCGATTTTGATCATGTGGCCACTGCTTTCTCTACACCTGAAGGCCCATTCCTTGATCTGGTAAGTGACAGCATCAAGCAGGTGACAGGCATTGAAACCGTGCGTGATACCGGCGGTGGAACCTCTGATGGCCGTTTCTTGGCCGCAGCAGGGGTTGCAGTAGCCGAACTTGGTACAACCAATAGCACTATTCATCAGGTGGGTGAGAAAGTTGCCATCGCTGAACTGGATACGCTGACAAATATTTATAGTAAAATTATTGAAAACTTTGAGGTTCAAACATGAGTGAAACACTAGGCGCAGTGCAGAACAAACCAACGCGTTATCTGGAAACATTTGAGAATCCGAATCCTGAACGTGACTACCATGTGCGTATCGATTCGCCAGAATTCACTTGCCTCTGCCCAAAAACAGGCCAGCCTGATTTTGCTGAAATCAAACTGGACTATGTGCCGAATGAGCTTTGTGTTGAACTGAAATCGCTAAAATTCTACTACTGGAGTTTTCGCGATGAAGGCCATTTTCATGAGAAAGTTACCAATATGATTGCAAATGACCTGATCGAACTGCTTGATCCACGTCATCTAAAGGTAACCGCTATATTCAATGTGCGCGGTGGTGTTTATACTACTGTTGAAGTCGAACACAGTAAGGATTAACTATTACAATGATCTCTCTACCATTCACCAAAATGCAGGCCCAGGGTAATGATTTTATTATCCTTAATGGTCTGACTACTGAACTGCCACTTCTGAATGTGGCTTTTGTACGCCGTATTACCGAGCGCCGTTATGGCATTGGCTGTGATCAGCTGCTTGTGCTAGAAAAGTCCGATAAGGCTGATGCTTACCTGCGTATTTTTAACAGTGATGGCTCAGAGGCTGCCAATTGTGGTAATGGCCTGCGCTGTGTGGGCCAGCTTCTCATGCAGCAGCTCGGCAAAGAGTGTGTTTCGATTGCGTTGGCTGATCGTGAAGTGCATGCAGAAGCAACCATTAATGGTATCTGTGTTGATATGGGGGCAGCAAACGTTGTTGCTTCTACCGATGCCCATGTCGATATTGATATTGGCAATGAACATAGTGTCTTCTTTGAAGCGATTGAAGATTTTCCAACAGAGCGCAATGTTGAAATTGTTACCGGTCAGGTCGCCAACCATATCTATATTGATATTATCGAACGTGGTGCCGGCCGCACGCTAGCCTGTGGCACAGGTGCTTGTGCTACGGCTGCTGCTATCTGGCATGCTGAAGGCGAAGTGCGTCCGCTGACCATCGAGATGCCGGGCGGTACAGTCACGATTACCGGCTGTCCTAAGAACATCATGCTGGAAGGGCCTGTTACACAGACGTTTGAAGGTGTGTTCGCTCTCGATTAAGCGCCTATGATGCGTCAGCAGCTTGATATCTGGTTGAAATCCATCAAGCGAAACACCTGCGCGCTCTATCTGGCCTCCCGTCATCCTGGCGTGTCGCCTTTGGCGAAGGTGTTGATCATTGCGATTATCGCTTATGTGCTGAGCCCTATTGATCTGATTCCTGACTTTATTCCGATTATCGGGTATCTCGATGATTTGCTGTTATTACCGCTTGGTATTGCACTGGTCATCAAAATGATTCCCAGTGATGTCTGGCAAGAGTGTTTAGAGCAAGCAGATGACGATATGGCGATTGATTCGCCATATAGAAAAACAGCCGCTGTGATTATCATCATCATATGGCTGTTGGCGGCAGTGCTTGTAGCCCGTCTGCTGCTGCCCTGGTTGTCGTAGTTCGTTGTAATGGCAACGTTTTTATCACTGTGATAATTCGTACTTGCATCTAGAAAACTTTGAACCATAATCCGGCCTCCCGAAAGGGACGTCTGAGGGTGGATAGCTCAGTCGGTAGAGCAGTGGACTGAAAATCCACGTGTCGGGGGTTCGATTCCCTCTCCACCCACCACATAAAAAGGACCTGCAGAAATGCAGGTCCTTTTTTTATTTCTAATCAAATAAACTCACAAAACTTAGCTCAACGAAATAAAACTAAACCGTCATTAAAGCACTGAACATTGCGACTTGTACTACCTGTTTGTGAGTCGTGATTATCTGGTATTCCTGAATTTACGTTTCTTAACGTTGACGCTGGTGCCGAGCCATCACATGGTTATGCTGTTGCAAAGGTTTTCAGGGGAATGAGATGAGCGAAAAGATGAGTATGACCAGTAAAATTATGATCTGGATGGTTGCAGGCCTGATTGTGGGCAGCCTGATTAATAACTTTGCAGCTGATAGCGCATGGGTGCAGGGGTATCTGGTGATGGGGCTGTTCCATGTGGTGGGGGCGATCTTTATCAGCATGTTGAAGATGCTGGTGGTACCTCTGGTAACATTCTCGCTGATTTGCGGTGTCTGCGGCATTGGTGATTTGAGCAAACTCGGGCGCGTGGGTGGTAAAGCCTTTGGGCTGTTTATGCTGACCACAGCATTGGCGATTACCCTGGCGATTACCATCGCAACATTCTTTGCTCCGGGTGAAGGGTTTGAACTTGCATCAGCGACAACCGGTTCTTTTACAGCGCCTGTTGCTCCACCATTGAGTCAGGTGTTTATTGATCTGGTGCCGAGTAATCCGGTGGCTGCATACGCAGAAGGCAATATGTTGCAGATCATCTTTTTCACCATCCTGTTTGCCATCTGTATCCTGATGATTGGAGAAAGAGGGCAACCGATTATCGATATGTCTGAGCGCCTCAACAGTGTGATGATGGAAGTGGTGAATGTGGTGATGCATGTCGCACCTTTCGGAGTGTTTGCATTGATGGCCAAAACCTTCTCTTTGCAGGGTATGAGTATGATTGTGCCGATGCTTGGTTATTTTGGGGTGCTGGTCCTCATTCTTATTCTGCATGCAACCGGTACATTGATGGTTCTGCTTAAGGTGTTTGGGCGCGTCAGCCCAATGCAGTTTTTGCGTAAAATGCGTTCAGCTCAGATCTTTGCATTTAGTACCTCCAGCTCAAATGCGACGATTCCTGTGACTTTGCAGTGTGTCGAAAAACGTATCGGAGTGGATAATTCTACCGCCTCATTTGTGGTGCCGTTTGGTGCGACCATCAATATGGATGGTACGGCTATCATGCAGGGTGTGGCGACAGTATTTATCGCTAATGTGTACGGTATCGATCTTGGCCTGTCGGGTTATCTTACTGTCATTGCCATGTCTGTACTGGCTTCAATTGGTACCGCAGGTGTACCAGGTGTGGGTTTGATTATGCTGGCTATGGTATTTAATCAGGTTGGTCTGCCAGTTGAAGGTATTGCCTTGATTATCGGTGTTGATCGTCTTCTTGATATGGTGCGTACTGCGGTGAATGTCACCGGCGATGCTGCGGTTACTACCATTATCGCACGCAGTGAAAACAGTATTGATATGGATATCTTTGATGATCCTGATGCAGGCCATGCAACAGATGTGAGCCTGCCAACACGCCGGAGTCAGTGACTTTCAGGCACGCTGAAGCTACTGTATTCATCAGCGTGTCTTAATAAAATCCGATTATAGGAGTGGTCAATGCCAGCAATGCAACTTGTAGATCGCATCATGTCCAAAAATGTCATTACTGCTTCTGCCGATATGCTGCTCACCGACGTGTTGCATGTGTTATCTGAAAACAGAATAAGCTTTATTGTGATCTGTGATGGTTCTAAACCAGTTGGCGTGATCACTGAGCGGGACATTGTTCGTTTTACATCACAATCACTGGATATGACAGGCCTAACTGCAGAATCGGTGATGAGTAGTCCCGTAGTGATTGCGGTTAGCAACGAAGTGGATATTGCCGAGGCATATCATCGCCTGAAGCTGGAGCATAAAAGACATCTGGTGGTTGTGGATGCAAAAGGTGATGTTGCCGGTGTTGTGACGCTGACAGACTTTATTGCTCACCTTGGCATTGAAGCGTTTGTACAGCATAAATCCCTGAACCAGGTGCTTACCTCCAACCCGATAACCATTGAGCCTCAAACAGCTGTTTTGGATGGCATTAAACTGATGGCTGAGCACCATATTAGTTGCATTATTGCAGTGGAAGATGGTAAACCCGTAGGAATACTGACGGAGCGGGATATCTCCCGCATTAGGGCATCAGATGTCGATATAGCGCATGCCAAGATGGGGGATTTGATGACATCTCCGCTGCAGACAGTGCGTGCAGACATGCATACAGATCTGGCAGCGAATCTTATGCGGGATAAGAAAATAAGGCATTTGATTGTTGTTGATGAACAGGGGCGACTGTCAGGCATCGTTACTGAAACCAATATCGTGAAAGGCATGGAAGGCCGTTACGTTAAAAGTCTTGTTGAACTGTTAAATAAAAAAGATGAAGAGTTGCGTATTATCAATGCCGATCTTGAGGCGCGTGTTGCTAGCAGAACAGCACAGCTGACAAGTGAAATTGAAGCGCGTAAAGCTTCGCAGGCAGCCATGTACAAACTTACGCAGGCGCTGGAGCAGGCGGGAGAAGCAGTTCTGATCACCGATGCGACAGGTGCGATTGAGTATGTGAATCAATCTTTTATGGATACGACAGGTTATAGTTTAATCGAAGTTGTTGGCAAAAACCCAAGCATTCTGAAATCGGGCCGTCAGAGTGATTCTTTTTATGAACATATGTGGCAATCTTTACGTGATCACGATGTGTGGAAAGGCGTGTTAAGGAACAAGCGTAAAAATGGTGAGCTGTTTCCGGAGCAATTGCATATCCGCTCGATCAAGGATGATCAGGGAGCAGTGAGCAATTATGTGGGCACATTCTCTGATATCACTGAGAAAATGAGGCTGGAGTCTGAATACAGGCATGCGCAGCGCATGGAAGTGGTTGGTTCGCTGGTTGGCGGAGTAGCACACAACTTTAATAATATTCTGGCCGGCATGACGGGCAAACTCTATTTGGCGAAAAAGAAGGCCAAGGCCTCACCTGAAGTCTATCCCTACCTGCAATCTATGGAGCAGCTCTCATTCCAGGCTGCCGATATGATTCGCCAATTGCTCACATTTGCGCGCAAACAAGTGACTGAAAAAGCCAATCTTCCCCTGGCTCCCTTGATGAAAGAAGCATTGAAAACATCGCGATTGGGTATTGCCGAAAATATACAGGTTTTGTCCGACTTTAGTGATGAATCGCTAACGGTCTTTGCCGATGCAACACAATTGCAGCAGGTGTTGATGAATATGGTGAATAACGCACGTGATGCCATGGCTAAAAAAAGCGCGTCTAAAAATATTATTTCTGTGACATTAAAGAGCTTTGTCGTGGATGAGGCGTTCAGACTCAAACATTCATCTATTCATACATCGCAACTGGCTTGTCTGAGCATCGAGGATAATGGCCTGGGTATTTCAGAGGATGATTTGGAGAGCATTTTTGAACCGT
>JAJFLF010000114.1 GCA_021772845.1 Mariprofundus sp. | reverse complement strand
GGACTCTATCTATACACGATTGATGCAGCGTTATCCCGAACTGCCGGAACTGAAGCTGGTGCACAGGCTTGATATGGCCACCTCCGGCCTGTTGCTGGTGGCAAAGAATCTGACCATCAATAAAGCGCTGCAAAAACAGTTTATCCAGCGCAGTGTGGAAAAACGCTACGAGGCTCTATTAAACAGACACTTACCTCCAGAGGTGCAGGAGGGGGATATTGATCTGCCGCTACGTGTCGATTTTGATGATCGCCCACGCCAGGTAGTCTGTTATGAATATGGCAAATCTGCGCAAACCCATTGGCAGGTGATTGGCTACGAAGGCGAAACAACGCGTGTCTGGTTTTACCCTCACACCGGTCGTACCCACCAACTGCGTATGCACGCCTCGCACAAAGATGGGCTGAATGCCGCCATCATCGGTGATGCACTCTATGGTGAAGATGCAGAGCGCTTAATGCTGCACGCCCAACGCCTCTGTTTTGATCATCCGACTACCCGAGAACGTCTGGAGTTTGAAATTCCTGCGCCGTTTTGAGTGCATGATAGCTGACTGGAAGTCGGTTTTGCGGGTTGAGCATATGAGCTGCAGTCGCTACCATGCATCCGTTTTCTAAGAAAGATTCATTGAAACAAAGCCTCTAACAATATCAGATAATCAGGAAGTACATAATCATGACAAGACATTATAATTTTAGTGCTGGCCCAGCGATGTTACCTACGGCCGTTATTGAACGTGCGCAGCAGGAGATGCTGGACTGGAATGGTTCAGGCATGTCTGTGATGGAGATGAGTCATCGCGGTAAAGAGTATATGTCGATTGCGGCAAAAGCTGAGAAAGATCTGCGTGACGTGATGGCGATTCCGGACAACTACAAAGTACTGTTTCTGCAGGGTGGTGCATCTGCCCAGTTTGCAATGATTCCTTTGAATCTGCTTGGCGATAAAAAGAGCGCGGATTATTTGAATACAGGCATGTGGTCGAAAAAGGCGATTGCTGAAGCTAAACGCTACTGCATCGTGAATGTTGCAGCAGACACATCCGGCAACGGTTTTTCTACTGTGCCGACACAAGCAGAGCTGAATCTGAATCCTGATGCCGCTTATGTACACTACACACCGAATGAAACCATTGGTGGTGTTGAGTTTGATTATATCCCTGAGACCAATGGTGTACCGTTGATCGCTGATATGTCCTCTACCATTCTTTCGCGTCCGATTGATGTTTCCAAGTTCGCCATGATCTATGCCGGTGCACAGAAGAATATCGGTCCTGCAGGGCTCACCATTGTGATTGTCCGTGATGATCTGCTGGGCAACGCATCTGAGAATACGCCTACCGTATTCAATTATTCAACGCATGCAGACAATGATTCGATGTATAACACACCTCCGACCTATGGCTGGTATATGGCAGGTCTTGTTTTTGAATGGATCAAAGAGAAGGGCGGATTAGCAGCAATTGGTGAAATCAATCAGCGCAAAGCTGAGAAGCTTTATGCTGCGATTGATGGTTCTGATTTTTACGGTTCTCCAGTCGCTAAAAATGGCCGCTCATGGATGAATGTTCCATTTACCCTGGCTGATGCTGATCTGGATGCAGCGTTCCTTAAAGGCGCTGCAGAGAAAGGACTTGTGACTCTGAAAGGTCATCGCTCCGTAGGCGGCATGCGTGCCAGCATCTACAATGCGATGCCGGAAGAGGGTGTTGATGCACTGGTTGCTTTCATGAAGGAATTTGAAAACAGCCAAAGCTAACAACAAGCAAGCTAGTCGATTTACCAAAGGCCTCTGTGAAAGCAGGGGGCTTTTTTCTTTTCTAACGTGAATTTTACCTCTGATACAGATAAAACGCTGCTCGGAATCACTGTCCGAAGGTGTCAATCCTCCTGGAGCGTTGAGCAACTGGATAACAGCATTTAATAGGTTTATAGTATCAACAGCGAAAGCAGGAGGTAGTCATGCCTATTGCCAAAACACTCAAACGTTATCTCGATAATTCAGGGATTGCCTATGAAACGGTAGCGCACCCCTTCTCTACATCCAGTCAGAAAACTGCACAATTAGCGCATGTTTCCGGGAAATGCCTTGCCAAAGGCGTATTGCTTGGTGATGAGCGTGGATATCTGCTGGCAGTGCTTCCATCTCCACTGCATATTGAACTTGAGACACTCAATGAGTTGTTTGATCGAAATTTTGAACTGGTCGAGGAAGATGAAATTTCCAGAATCTTTTCAGACTGTGATATTGGCGCTATTCCCCCAGTAGGGGATGCCTATAAACTGGAAGTCGCTCTGGATACGCAACTGTGTAATGAGCCCGCTATCTATTTCGAAGCTGGCGATCATGTTGAGCTTATTCTGGTTGGCGGCAGTGATTTCCAGAAGTTGCTGAAAGGTGCTGAACGTTTCTGTTTTGCCCGCTAGCATCGGGAGATGGAGTTGGCCTTTATAAAGGCGTTTGAAAGCAAAGAAAGCTAAGAACCAAGCGACTCGATATATCAAATCTTTCTGCTGATTCTCTGGATCAAGCAGGGGGGCTTTTCTCTCCGGTTAGGACAATCTAACCTTTTCTGATAGTCTGTTTTCATTAAGAGACATGAAAGCTTCTTCGTACTATTTCTGAATTAGCTCATCCCCCTGTTTTCCAATCACTAAACAGTACCCTTTCTTGAAACTCTGGAGCGCTTGCGACAGAGAAGAGCAGAGCACAAACAAACAAGCTCATTTGCGGTACTGATCACTCGTTCATGAATTTCACGATTTATTTTGATAAAGAGGAAAGGGCATGAACACATTAAAAATGGGAGTCATTGGGACTTCAAAAAAAACGGATGAGCGACGTCTACCCATCCATCCTGAGCATCTCTCACGCATTCCAGAACAGCTTCGTAATCAACTGATATTTGAAGAGGGTTATGGCGCTCCACTCGGCATTTCAGACGCTGAAATTGCTGCGCAGTGCGGTGGCATGGCCACACGCCATGAGCTGCTGGCCGACGTCGGTTCAGTGATCATTGGCAAGCCGGTGCTGGCCGATCTACATGAACATAAGGAAGGGGGAACCCTATGGGGTAATGTGCATTGTGTTCAGCAACGCGACATCACCCAGGCTGCCCTTGATCGTAAGCAGACACTCATTGCCTTTGAAGATATGTTTGTTTGGGCACCTAACGGCACTATGGGGCGTCATACATTCTATAAAAATAACGAAATGGCCGGTTATTGTGCTGTCATCCATGCGCTACAACTTAAAGGTATTGATGG
>JAJFLF010000113.1 GCA_021772845.1 Mariprofundus sp. | reverse complement strand
ATCGCACCATTCTGCTCGCGGATAGCGAGCTGTTTGAACTCATCGACTGAGTGCAGGCTGGTTGCAGCATTCAACTCAACACTGACCATCTGTCCTTTGCTGCTACCGAGTGCAGCCAGATAGTTGTTGCGGGCAAGTGCTGCATGCACGTCCGTTGCCGATAGGCCGTAGGCGGCCATACGGGCAGGATCAAGCCAAGCACGAAGGGCAAACTGGCGCGCTCCGATAATCTCGGCACGTTGTACACCCTCGATACCATCGAGCTGCGGTTTAACCACCCGCAGCAAATAATCGGTCACACTGTTAGCAGGCAACACATCACTGAAGAAACCCATATACATCGAGGCAATGGTTTCACCGACTTGTACCGTAATCACCGGCTGCTGGGCTTCGGCCGGTAACTGATTGAGCACTGCATTCACCTTGGCACTGATATCGGTGAGCGCCCGATTTGAGTCATGATTCAGACGTAGCGTGGCTGTGATGGTTGATGCACTACTAACACTGACAGATGACAAGTAATCAATGCCCTCTGCCTGTGCGATAGCTGTTTCCAACGGTTGTGTGATAAAACCGGAGATCGTATCGGCATCAGCACCATAATAGATCGTACTTACCGTCACCACGGCATTCTGTGTTTCCGGATACTGGCGGATCGGCATATTCATGATGGCCTGAAAACCCAACACCAACAGCAACAGGCTGATCGTTGTGGCCAGTACAGGTCTGCGAATAAATATATCTGTATATCGCATGATTAATGTTCCTGAGGTTTCGGTGCCGCGTCATTGGCCGGTTGCACGCTGTTATTGATGATCAACGGTGTACCGTTTTTCAACTTCAGTTGACCGGAGGTCACCACCATATCACCTTCATTCAGCCCTTCGATAATAGCCACCTGATCACCGCGTTTTTCACCGGTTTTCACAAAGATCTGTTGCGCTACCCGCTTCTCTTCACCATCGGCACCCTTTTCCGCTTTGGCGATAAACAGAGTAGAGCCATAAGCATTAAAACTGATGGCAGTCTGCGGCAGTGTTAACAGGTTAACAGGCGCTCCGGTTTCTACACTCACATGTGCAAACATCCCCGGCAGCAAAGCACCATCGGTATTATCAATCACGCCTTCAAGCAGTACATTGCGCGTAGCTTTATCGACAACACTGTTGATCGTCTTGATCTGACCAGCAACGGCGTCCGCCTGTTGATTGATCGATACAGCAATCACCTGCCCCGGGTGAATCGTTCCGACAAATTTCTGAGGCAGATTAAAGTCGACATAGAGTTTTTGATTATTTTGCAGTGATACAATCTGCTGCGCCACACTGAGATACTGACCGGGATTGATCTGACTCACACCGAGACGACCATCAAAAGGAGCGCGAATACGCTTTTTATCTATCACGGCCTGTTGCTGAGCAGCCTGTGCCTTCCTGTTACTCAAATCTGCCTGAGCAATATCAAGTTGTGCTTTACTGATGGCATGGATCTTATACTGCTGGTTATCCCGTTTGTAGGTGATCTCGGCAAGCTTTTGGCTTGCTTTTAAGGCTTGCAGTTGTGCCAGCTCTTCAGAGACATTGAGCTCAAGCAGCAGATCACCCTTCTTCACCCAGTCACCCGATTTGAAATGTACCGCTTTTACAACACCTGATATTTCAGCACTGATATCCACACCCTGAATGGCTCGCAGCGTACCAACAGATGCAAGTTGAGGCTGCCAGGATTGTTTCTTCACCGCCATGGCGGTCACCGTAGCTGGCGGTTGTCCATTCGATGCCAAGTATTTGGCCATCATACTGGCTACAAACATCTGATACCCGACGATAGCCCCGAACAGCACAGCCACCATCAGCAGCATGATAATCATACGTTTTGTCATAGATTTTTTCATTGCTGTTTCTCCACATTCATATTCTTATCTGTCGCTGAATTACTAGAATCATTCCACCAGCCGCCGCCAAGTGCATACATCAATGCAGCCGTATCGCTATAGAGCATTGCCCGCGCCTGAATCAGGTTGATACGGGCTTGCTGATACTGTTTCTGCGCATTCAACAGATCCAGATAGCTTACCGCGCCGTGTTTATGCTGCAAAACCACCAGATCCAATCGCTCAGAAGCCAGTTCTGCAGCTCTGACTTCCAGCACCTTGCGCTGAGCATCCATATCCAGCGCCAACAGCGCGTCCGCCACATCCTGAAATGCCATCAACACACTCTGGCGATATTGGGCAGCGGCCTGCTCATAGAGCGCAACCGCAGCCCGTTTTTTTGCGCGCAGTGCCCCGCCTCTGAAAAGCGGCTGCAACAGGCCTGCTCCCAGGCCCCACACTGCCGTACCGGCATTGAACAGATCAGGTAGTTTCCCTGCTTCTGTTCCATAGGATCCGCTGAGATTGATATTCGGATAGAGATTGGCCGTGGCCACACCAATCTGAGCACTGGCCTGATGCAACATTGCTTCAGCAGCACGCACATCAGGACGCTGATGCGTCAATGAAGATGGCAGGGTAAGCGGAATTTCTCGCGGCATAACCAGTTCACTCAGGTTAAAAACCGGCATCTCGCCTTCACCCGGCATACGACCGATCAGAGTGGCGAGTTGGTGTCTGGCTTTAGCCTGCTCTTTTTGCAGGGTCGGCAACTGGGTGCGGGTCTGCGCCAGCGTGACGCGCTGGCTTATCAGATCTACCTTGGCAACCACACCAATCTCATACTGCTTTTCCGTCACACTCAACTGCTCTGTTTCAGACGCTATAATCTCTTTCAGGGCCAGCACCTGCTCCCTTAAAGAGGCTTCATTGATGGCTGCTGTGACAATATTGGAGACCAGGGTAATTTGAGCGGCATGCAGCTGAAACGCATCATACTCAATCTGGGCTTCACCATATTCGAGAGAACGGCGCCCGCCACCAAACAGATCCAGACTGTAACTGATATCCACCGATGCATTATGCACCGTGTAAATACTTGGTCTGCCGCCAAATGCAGCACCTGAAATTCTATTGCGTGCACTGTTCGCGCTGGCATCCACTGCCGGAAACAGAATTGATGCACGATCTCCGTTGAAGCTCTCCTGTGTGGCTTTTAATTTAGCTTTGGCAGCCGCAAGTGTCGGGCTCCCCTTCAATCCCATGGCAACCAGTTGCTGCATAGCCGGTGATTCAAACAACTGCCACCACTGCCGGGGCATACTCTCCTGCATTACTACTCGGCTCTCTGCATCAGCCGCAATCGAAGCCCCATCACTGCTCTTGTTATAATAGCTGTCCACCTTTGGTGAAGCAGGCGACTTAAAATCAGGCCCCACCATGCAGGATGCCAGCACCACTGCACACAAGGCTATGCACGTTATCTGTAGATATCTCATCTGTTCTGCTCCGTTTGTGTAAACCAGGTTGTCTCGTTCATCACCTTATAAGCACTTGTCTTGCAGCGCTCGAATACTGCTTCAGGGTCTGTTTCGTGCCAGCCATAACCTTTGAGAAAATGACTATAATTGGTGGTAAAGTGCGTATACTTCTCCTCACTGCTCTCCGGACACAGCGTGCTGGCATAACCTGACTGGGCAGTACTCGATAGCCCCACACACAAGCCCCACATGCCATGCGTCAGGTGATTTGCAAGTCGCTCAGTCTCAGCCTTATCAAGTGCTGCATGGCCATTCAAACTCTCGTCAATTGCGTCCAGTACAATGGCCAGAAAGAGATTAGCCACCTCAACATGCAATTGATTCAATCTGTCTGCCCGTGTCTGCGTGGCCCGTCGCCAAACCGATGGCATCATGGAAAGATTATCGATCTCAATCAGATCAGGGTGCTGCATGGACATATGCCAGCTGCATTGCACCATGGTAATAATTTTTTCTATGGCGGGAATGGGTTGTTTATGAATGGCTAACAGCAGATCTTTATGCTCAAGAACCAGCGCATGGGCGCAAGCAAGCAGCAAATCTTCTTTTGCCTCAAAGTGAGAATAAATGGTTCCCATTGAATATTGGGTGCCCTTGGCAATATCTGACATACGTACATCAAGAAAACCACGCTGCGATAACAGCTCAATCGTATTCTTTATAATCTCCTGCTCTCGCAGTTCACGTTTCTCTCGACGCTGCATCACCACCACCTCGCTATAAAACGAACAATGTTCGAACATTAATCGAACATCACTGCAAATATCAACCTTTTTCTTTTTCAAACATCTATATATCGCGGGTTCATTGCATTACTAATCTGTTTAATTCATGGTTGAAGCCCATCAACATGCCACGCACGGAGCCAGCTCTTGAACAGGTTAAAACGCTTTATTTATCTCATGCACAGCACATGGCTTCTGCGTAAAATCCGTCGCAGCAAACACGCGGCTACGCGCCAGATTGCCCAACAGCGCTTAACGGCCCTGTTAGCCAGCAAACGTGGCATCGGCATGAAAATTGGTCAGGCCATGGCCGGCATGGATGATGAGAGCCATTTCACCGAGCTCACACAGAGTGTCAAAGCATGGCCGCTTAAAGATATTACCCCGGTGCTAGAACATGAATGGCTACAGCCTGTGGGAAATGTTCTCGAATCAATTGAAGAGAGCATCGCAGCAGCTTCGCTCGGACAGGTGCATAAAGCCCTGCGCATCACAGATAGCGGCACAACTGAGCATCTTGCCATCAAGGTGCAATACCCGGATATTCGTCAGGCTATTGAAAGTGAACTGAGTTTAGCCGCCCTTCTGCCCAAAGCAGGCCCTGTCAAACGTTGGGACTTTGATCTGAACAGTTACCAGAAGACCCTACAGAACACCTTGAATGATGAGCTCGATTACAACCATGAAATGAAACAACAGCAGCGCTTCCAGCAACATATTCATGTGCCAGGACTCAAAGTCGCAGAGGTTTATCCCCTACTCTCCACCACTCAGGTCCTCACCCAGCAATGGATTGATGGCCAACGCCTCTCTGAAGCTTGCAACTGGCCTTATGATGCCCGCCACAAAGTAGGTAGAACCTTAATGCAGACCTTGTGGAAGAGCCTGTTTGAGATTGGTCTGGTGCATGGAGACCCGCATCCGGGCAATCTGCTGTTTCAATATGATGATGAACAACCGCAAGTAGCCCTGCTCGATTTCGGCTGCATGTTAAATATCCCCTTCACACGCCGCATGTCGTTATTAAACCTCATTCAGGGCCTGCGCGGGAAAACCACACTGAACAGTTTCGATGCATTTGTTGGATTGGGTTTTGATGCGATGAAACTGGAGCCGATCAGAGCCGAACTGGATGATCTGGCCCGCATTCTGTTTCGCCCCTTTTTACAGACTGAACCCTTTGATACTACCCAGTGGCAGCTTTCAAAGCAAGTCAATGATCTGCTCGGCGATCAACGCTGGCAATTCCGTTCAGCCAGCCCTGCCGACCTCTTTTTAGTACTGCGCACCTTTCAAGGTCTGGTAAACCAGCTGGAGTGCCTGAAGGTTCAGCTCTCCTGGCCCGACATGCTCGAAGCCGCCGTAGGCGAGCAATATATTACAACCGCCCTGCTGTGGAAATTCCCCAAACCTGCGCTCGAGCCCGCCCCAACACCCAAAGGCAGCGCCAAGAGCTTACATGTTCACATCACGCGCCATGGAAAATCACCCATGAAAATTGAAATGACAGCGGCCAGCGCACTGGATCTGCATAACCTGATTCCCGAACATCTGCTACCGCAAATCATGGCCGCCAACATTGATATTTTCGCCATAGAACAAGACCTGCACGAATCAGGTCTGGAGCCTCAAACCCTTCTGGACATCACCCTTGATGATAAACATTTCCATCTCTGGTTAGAGTAACCGATCAGCTTCTTATAGAGCCCATTTCACCCCTAAAAAGGATGCTCTAAGCCTTTGAAACACCACTTATTTTGACATTACTTCTGAGTAATCAATACTTTAAGATGGTCCGACCCAATAGAGAAAATGAAGAATCACCCATGCAAATTGAAATGACTGCGGCCAGCGCACTGGATCTACACAACCTGGTTCCTGAACACCTGCTACCGCAAATCATGGCCGCCAAGATTGATGTTTTCGCCATAGAACAAGACCTGCACGAATCAGGTCTGGA
>JAJFLF010000112.1 GCA_021772845.1 Mariprofundus sp. | reverse complement strand
CCCCATGGACGGGGGCGAAAACTGATGACTTACTTATGTAAGTTATTGATTTGTAAGGGAAGTAAATTGACACTTTTTGCTTTCCGAGTGTAAAAAGGCCATGGATGGACTTTTTACGACTTCATTATATTGATAAAAGTGTGAAAACAGTTCTCAAAACAGCTAGTTATGAGTAGCGTCGGCTAACGATGAAGAAGAAAAAGGAACCTCTAAAGCGAAAGCCGGCTCTGCTAAGAGTGTATGCTGATATGGTGAAGCTATATCCGGATAATGAGGCGTATGTCAGGCAATATGCCGAGCTGCTTATGGATGTGGGGCAAGAGGCAACTGGGCTTGATATGTTGCGCCATCTGCATGATTTGCTGATCAGTGCAGATGAATGGCGTAAAGCCGATGCCTTGACCAAGCAGTATCCGATGATTGGCCGTGTTCGCGAACCGCAGCATTGGCAGGAAGATATTCAAGGACTTTTACCATCGTTTGTACGCAGTCGATTCTGGCTTAAACTCAATCAGCAACGCTTGCGCGAAGGCCAGCACCTGTTTCATCGTGGAGATAAACTGGACACGCTTTACCTGCTTTGTGAAGGGGAGTTGGCGGAGTATTCAGAAGGTAGCGATGGCACCCCTGTCTTGCTCAGTCTGATTAAACCGGGTGATGTGGTGGCTGAAAATAAATTACTCAATCCAGGCGCGCACAAAAGTAATGTGGTGGCCAATAAAAAAAGTATTGTTGTAAGGTTACCGCGTAAAAAGATGTTGGAAGCACTGATATCGACGCCTGTGTTAAAGAAAGTGCTGGAGCGCAAAGTTGAGCGCCGCGGACTGATTCGCATGATCTCAGGAAGTCCTGTTTTACAAGTCATTCCATTGGATATGCGCCAGCATCTGGCGGAAGACAGTTATGTTCGTGAATATGGAAAGAAAACAGCAATCCATAAAGCTGGCAAGAAGTTGAGCCATGTTGATCTGATTATTGAAGGCGAAGCACATTATCAGATGCATAACAGAGAGCATGTTGAACATCTGAAAACATTGAAGCCCGGTGCACTTATCGGGGAGTCGGCAGCCATTCATGATACTGGTTGCCCTGCCAATCTGGTCACCGACACAGGCGTTACTATTGTGCATATTTCCTATACAGCTTTTATTAATGTTGCTGAAGCTTATCCCCCGTTGCGCAAAAAGCTGACAGCATATACCGAAGCGCAACGCGCTCAATGGATGAGCAGGTTAAACGAATTACAAACCCAGGAGCTGGGTAGATAGTTTTATCACTGCTCAACTTTTATAAACTTCTGCTGAAGTTTCTTATCTGATTGATTATAAAGCTGTTAGCACATTGAGAGTGATACGTTTATTGTAATCATTGATCTTCCAGTGGGTGGGCATCCAGCCGACCAGAAAGCGGTAGAAGTCGGCCTGGGCAATGGGGAATAGTGACCGCCATTCGGTCTCTAATGCTGCGAAATCAATGCCGTGATGATGTGTTGCCAGAGCATCTTTCAGACTCGTGAAATAATGATTTAACAGAGTCTCTTCATATTGCTCATGGTCACGATCAGAGAGGCAGCTGCTCAGGAAATAGGCCACATCTTTTATGCCGCAGCCACCACCGATGTATTGAAAATCTACAGCTGCGACTTTTTCGCCATCTCCGGAAAAACAGAAATTAGCCAGTTTTGCATCACCGTGAATGATAGTCTTGAACTGGCAGTTGCTTAACATCGAATCAATAATCGGAGCTGCATCTCGCAAGGCATCATCATCCATCACAGCCAATTCATCGGGGCGCGTGGCCAGATGCCAATAACTGCCGGTTGCCCATAGATTCTCTGGTTTAGCATGCATAAAAGTAGCATGAAAGTTAGCTAACCATCTCAGGCATAATCGGACCCCATCAAGATCTAGTTGATCTTTCCGTACGGGGAACCCTGATGCATCCAGATCTTCCATGATCATGATGTGCTCATCACCATGCGTTTCTGAAGCATAACAGTGCGGCACACGGCAATCATCACCACAGCGACCTGCCCAGTCGTGATACCACGCCATCTCCACTTCATATGATTTCACTTTGCGCTGATGCGAATGATCATTATGCCAGCCACGCGGATGATTAACTTCAGAAGGAAATTTTACATGTTTGATGATCAGGCTGGAGGCATCCGCACCTTGCAATGCATAGCGCACGATTTCACCATAACCGCTCCACAGTGATTGAATCACTTCACCGCGCTCTGCCGTTTCTGCACCACTGGCTTGTAAGATCATCTGATTCCATAGCTTGTTCATGTTCTAGATTGCCCCTGCCTTTCTCAGTCTGCGTGAATATGCCAGCATATGGCATCGGCTCAAGCTATTGAGTGTATCTGTTTGTTTCGCTTAAAAAGAGGATCAACCCAATGACACGAATTGTTTTCACATTGTTTGTAAGTGCGCTGTTGTTATCGTCATGTTCATCTCAACATGAGGGGGCTAAACATTCATCCATGCAGCCGCTACAGCTTCTGCTGGCGCAAGCGGCAGCCTTGGCAGTCTCATCCGATGATGCTGTGCGAAAATATGCTGCCGATCTGGCGCGCCGCGCTATGTCTGGCCCTGAAATGAATTCCATGCATCATGGTGGTGGGCATATGCCCATGATGCAGGCTACCCATGATCTGGGTGATGCGGTGTTTGAGCTGCTTGAAGTAGCAGCACAAACGGGCAGTAAGAATCAGGCGCTGGAAACCCGGCTTCAGACCGCAGCACAAGCGGCGCAAATGCGCTTGAGTGGAAAACTGCTGGCTGGTGAGGTGGGAGCATTCATGCAAGAGCAAAGCAAAAGCCTCAGTGCTACGCCATCAACAGTCCCGGCTAAGAGTACTTATGAGAAGGCTGCTGCACGTCTGTTGGAGCTGCTGCGCAAAACCGGATGAGCTGAGCCTTAGAAGTCTGTTTAAATCGCGATAGGGGCACGAATGCCGGGATGGCATTGGTAATCTACGAGCTCAAAGTCATCAATACAAAAATCGAAAATGTTTTTCACATCAGGATTGATCTTCATGGTTGGTAAAGGGAATGTCTCGCGTGCCAGTTGGGTTTCTACCTGTTCAGTGTGATTGGAATAGAGATGCGCATCGCCGAAGGTGTGAACAAAGTCCCCTACTTCAAGATCACATACCTGAGCAATCATCATGGTAAGCAGTGCATAAGACGCGATATTGAATGGCACACCAAGGAAGATATCGGCACTGCGCTGATACAGTTGGCAGGATAGTTTGCCATCGGCAACATAGAACT
>JAJFLF010000111.1 GCA_021772845.1 Mariprofundus sp. | reverse complement strand
TCTACCTGATGATATTTTATGCAAAGTTGACCGTGCAGCGATGGGGGTAAGCCTTGAAACACGGGTGCCGTTACTTGATCATCGAATTGTTGAATTTGCTTGGCATCTGCCGTTGCATATGAAGATTCGCAATGGTCAGGGTAAGTGGATATTGCGAGAATTGCTTTTCCGGCATGTGCCGCGCAAGCTGATCGAACGGCCTAAACAGGGCTTTGGACTACCCATCGACAGATGGCTTCGCGGTCCGTTGCGTGAGTGGGCGGAATCGCTTCTTGATGAATCTCGTCTGCAACGGGATGGATATTTCAACCCGAAACCTGTCAGACAGGCATGGGAGGAGCATCTGAGCGGAAAAAACTGTCAAAATAAGCTATGGGGAATCTTGATGTTTCAAGCATGGCTGGATGATCAAAGGAGTCAGTCGTAAAAAACTTTTTTGTCGTTAAAGGTTTCAATATGCTTACTGCCTTGATCGTGAGCTGTCCTGTCCTATGATACCGTATTGGATTATGTTCATACTGCCTTCTATAGCAGCAATCTTTCCACAAAGAAGTACCTTGCCTCTTCGTCAGCTTCTATTGGTGTCGCTTGGTATTTTCTATGTGTTGCTAATTGGATTACGGTCTGACGTTGGCGGAGACTGGGCAAACTATCTCCATATCTATCATCATTCGATGATTGTTACAGGTTTAAATTGGGCTGGACTTGATCCAGGTTATGTGTTTTTGAATCGCCTAATGGGAAGCCTCGGCTTGGGAATCTATGGCGTGAACCTGGTTTGCGGAATGTTTTTTGTCTCTGGAGTGATCGTATTTGCAAGTAGACAGCCGTTACCATGGTTGGCGATTGCTGTGGTTGTACCTTATCTGATGGTGGTGGTGGCAATGGGCTACACACGCCAAAGTGCAGCACTTGGCCTTGTATTCTGGGGGTTGGCCATTCTTAGAGATGGGCATGTTCGTAGGTATGCGGTGATCATTATATTTGCTGCCCTTTTTCATAAAACGGCGCTGTTGATGCTCCCTATCGGTTTTCTGGCAGCAGGTAGTGGTAATCGTCTGGTTAACATCACTATTCTGGTAAGTACCGGAATTATATTTGGTGCTGTTCTATTACAGGCCCATTTCGAGGCACTCTGGCAAAACTATGTCGAAATACAGATGGTTTCAGCGGGGGGGATGATTCGAGTCTTGATGAATGTCGTTGCTGCTGCTGCATTGTTTGTTTTCTGGAAACGATGGAAAAGTGAGTTCTCGGATTTTAGACTTTGGTTTTGGATTGCAGTGCTTTCAATAGTTTGTCTTGGGTTGGTTGGTTTTGCCTCCACAGCTGTTGATCGCGTAGCCCTTTATTTCGCTCCACTGCAAGTGGTAGTGTTTTCTAGATTGCCAGTTTTGATTCACGATACGATGTTTAGAACATGGGCCGTAGTTATAATTATTTCTTATTATGCGGTGGTGTTATGGATATGGCTTAACTATGCCATACATGCACATTACTGGTTGCCATATCAAAACGTACTATTTCAATGAAAGGTAGAATTCTCATTATTTCCAATACCAGTTGGAACCTCTTCAATTTCAGGTTACCTCTGATGTCACGGCTGAGAGAAGAGGGTTATGAGGTTGTCGCAGCGGCTCCATATGATGATTACAGCGAGCGGATCAAAGCAGAAGGATTCCGCTATATTGACCTGCCTATGAACAACAAGGGAACGAATCCATTTGAAGATTTTGCTCTACTCAGACGTCTATATAAGATGTTCAGATCTGAACGCCCCGATGTGGTTCTGACCTATACGCCGAAAGCGAATATATACGCATGCATTGCAGGTGGTTTTAGCGGCACGCCGGTCATCCCGAATATCTCGGGACTCGGCGCAACCTTTATTCGCCAGAATCTGATTACGAAAATCATTAAGTTTCTCTATCGTTGGGCACTGCGCTATCCGCCACGGGTGTTTTTCCAGAATCACGATGACCTGAACTTGTTTGTCGATCTCGGGTTGGTCAAAGAGGCTAAAACGCGACGTATCCCCGGTTCGGGTATCAACACCGTTGTCTATACACCAGAGGAAAAGGAAGAAAGTGAAGAGAAAGGTTTTGCTTTTCTGCTGGTTGCTCGCATGTTGTGGGATAAGGGAGTGGGGGAGTATGTCGAGGCTGCTCGACTGATTAAGCAAAATCATCCAAATGTAGAATTCCAGTTATTGGGTTTCCTGGATGTGGAAAACCCTCAGGCTGTTTCCCGTAGTGATGTCGAACAGTGGGTAGAAGAGGGGGTTGTGAATTACCTAGGTGAGAGTGATAGTGTCATTGATATCATGCGCGAGGCTGATTGTGTTGTGCTACCCTCATACAGAGAGGGCTTACCCCGAACCTTGATTGAAGCTGGTAGCCTGGCAAAACCCATTGTTACTTCCGATGTGCCGGGTTGCCGGGATGTCGTTGATGATGGTGTGACCGGATACCTGTGCGAATCAAAGAGTGCATCTGACTTGGCTGATAAGATGGAGAGGGTCATTCTGATGTCACCAACTGAGCGAGGTACGATGGGTGCACTGGGTAGGGAAAAGGTCATCAGAGAGTTTGATGAGAAGATTGTTGTGGATAAATATATTGAAGTGATCGAGCAAGTGCTAGCTTGATAAAAAGCCCACCGTTATTTCCACTTCTTAGCCTTTGTTTATGGGCTTCTTGAGTTTGATGCCTAGTTTTTCAAGTGGATGAGTATAGTTGGTTTATCTGAGTTCTATCTATCGGACAGTTCATCTGCCTCTCCAGCGGGAAACAGTGCAGCATCAGAATACTTTGTTGAATCCGGATCAACTTTAATGGCTCGATACATACGCCAGTATTTCAGGGCTAATAGAGTCAATTTTGAGTAATGATGCAGGATTTCGCCCACAAGCTTTGGATAGAATATAAAAGGGCTCTCTATTGGCAGACCAGGCCGGCGATCCACTCTTTTTTTGCGGCGGAATATACCACCATCCGGGCCTGAAACACCTTCAAGCATGCAGGCTTTATACCACAGCGAAGCCATTATCATCCTGTAAGGCTTTATGCCGATGACATGTGCGCGTCTAAAACGTATTTCCACCTGTTTATCAGAGTAAAAGCTACCCATTGCACTATTGTGGGCTTTCTTTAACTCATCAGCAGACATTGTTGGATGCAATGTAGTGACGTGGTTGAGGTCATATTTATTCATATCCGGGTCCATCCAGATGCCAGCCTCATGAAGCTTTTTGTGGTCTTCTGAACCGGGTAGGGGAGTAAGATATGAAAGTTGTAAGAAATCGAGAGGCAGTTCACGTTGAATAAAATCAATATCATGAGCAATGGAGTCAGCAGTATCGCTTGAAAATCCGGCAATATATCCTACGGTGGTCATGATTTGTTCATTCCGCCAAGCTTGCAATGTTTTACGGTATTCAGTGACATTATTTTGGCGTTTTCCGCTCCCGATCAGAGCTTCTTTATTGATACTTTCCAAGCCAATAAATACATTTCCTACACCTGCTCGGCCTGCTTTCTCAATAAAGCCGGGAATGCGATGACACATGGCATCAACTTGCAGCAACAGACGAACCTTTACTCCTTCTTCTCTAAGTTTGATGATGCGATCAAATATCTTTTCCCAATCCCGATTTCGGGCAAAATTGTCATCTGTGATTAAAAAACGGTGAATTTTCTGGGCTGCATTCTCACGAATGATCTTCTCGATATCATCGTCTGAACGGAAGCGGGATTTTCGGCCCTGGACGTTAATGATCGTACAAAAACTACATAGAAAAGGACAACCGCGACCAGCGTCAAAGCTGGTAAGGGAACCCAGAGAACGTTTCAGTAATATAGCTGGTAAAAAAGGTGTGGGCTGTGATTTAAGATCTGGCAAGTCCGCCATGTGATTATATATCGGTTGCATAGTACCGTGGTATGCATCACGAACTACAGTTTCCAGCCTTCCTTCAGCTTCACCTGCAAAAAGTGAAACGCCTATATCCATTGCTTCTTGTAGTTCGGTAGGCATGTCAGGAAGCATTGCAAGACAACCACTGACATGAAATCCACCGATGCACACCTGTATACCAGCTTTGCGCAGGACGCTTGCCATATCCATGGCACGTGGAAATTGATTTGTCTGTACGCCAGTAAATGCCACCAAACCACGGCCTTCAGCATTTGTGATTTGTTCGATTATACTGTTTAAAGAGATACGGGTATTGATCTCATCCATGGCGTTAACAACAATTGTTACGTTACTACCAAGTACTTTTCGTTCAGCTATGTCTCTGCACAGGCCATATAGTGCTGCCAATGTATTAGAAGGTACTATAGAGCGCTGCCATTGAATGACATAACCATTATCATCGTAATGAGAAGGTTTGATCAGAATGATGGGGAAAGTTTCTTTGTTCACAACAGACTCTGTTTCTGTAGCAGCATTCATGAGTAACGCTGCATTTTTAAATGTAGATGAATTTGCAAATGAACTCCAGTACATAGTGAGATGTCTTGAATTATGATTATGGGCTGTTCTGAAACAGGTTTTCAATATGACTAAAGGTTGAGTCAGAGCATGAAGTTGTCAATCTCTTTATAGGCCATGATAAACACCTTTTGTACATAATCCAAACAGTCGCAAAGCTTTCTTATTATAGATGATCTGTTCACTTCCATTCAATGATGACTTTCGACACCGCATGAATGATCTATTAGTTTGCCGACATATGATGAAAACAGAAAGGGGTAATGATGGATTTTGATGTAGTAATTATTGGTTCTGGCCCGGCAGGTGGCATGGCGGCAGTTCAATGTGCTGAGGCGGGATTAAAAACAGTGCTGCTTGAAAAAGTTGATCTACCTCGAAGAAAGGTGTGTGCAGGTGGCGTAGTGAAACGTGCCATTCAACTTTTGCCGAATGACCTGGATTACCCCATTGAATCTGTCTGTGACACCGTGGAGTTGCGCCTTCATGATCCAGAAACATCATTTAAAGAGCACAGGGAAGATCTGGTTACAATGGTGGATCGGGCTAAGTTCGACTATTCCATCATTCAATATGCAGAAAAAAAAGGCGCACAGATATTCGATGGTGTTGAGGTAAAATCTGTTCAGCCGCATGAGAATCATGTTGAGATAGTCACGGCTGAAAAAACCTATACTACGGCTTATCTGATTCTTGCTGAAGGCGCGAATGCCAGGATTGCTAACTGTTTTTGGGATGATGACCGGGTATTAGCTCCAGCTCTGGAATCTGAAGTGATGCTTCCACCGGAAAAGTTGGCTGAATTTCAGGGCATTGCACGTTTTGACTTTGATGTAATCTCTTCCGGTTATACTTGGGTGTTCCCTAAAAAAGATCATATATCTGTTGGTATTGGTCATTTTTCTACTAAGAAAGCTGGCTTGAATAAAATTTTTGATGCTTATAAGCAACAGCTTGGATTAACAGGTGAGTATGAAGAGAGAAACAGGAAGGGGTATGTTATTCCGATCAAACCTCGTCAGGCCCCATATATGAAACAGCGGATGATACTTGTGGGGGATGCCGCAGGCTTTGCTGATCCTATTACTGCCGAAGGCTTCACCTACGCATTGAAAAGCGGCATAGAAGCAGGCAATGCTATTGTAAAAGGCAACAATCCCGATGAGGTGTTCGAGCTCTATCATGAAGCGATAAAGGAAGATGTTGTACAAGAACTCAATGTTATCAGTAAGTTATCTAAACCCTTCTATTTCTCTCAGAAAATAAGAAAAATATTATTTAAGCGATATGGAGAACGCCTGTGTCGTGGTATGGCCAATGTCATTGAAGGAAAACAGACTTATCATAAGGCTCTTTCCAAACACGATTTTATTGCCCGTTTGGTGCTGGGATCAAATTAGGGTCTCTCTACGATTGATAGCTTTACTCTATCCCTTTGCTTCTATATCTATGTCGTAAAGGTTTGTTTTTTGCGAAGTGCCTGAATGTTTCTGAAACGAGACCAGCGGTGACGATTTTGTTGTTTATAAAGCCACAAACAGCCTAAATCAAAGGCGAAATAAAACACACCAATACCACTTGGTGGATTTGCACTGGGCATCCATGAAAAGCTATTAAACCATATCTCAGGCCATAGCCAGCACTGATAGTGAGTGCCTACCAGTTCTAAATAGACCACCATGAAAAACATGATTAAGAAAAATGGTTTGCTGGATGGCTGTTTGTGAAGAAGAAATAGAATAATGATTGTGCAAGTGAAACCCAGTAAATCATTGGCCATGATCAGCCAGGATAATGCATAAACCACCATGAACGGATAGAGGAGGCGAATTAATCGATGCGGCTGTTTTCTAACCAGAGGTTCTTTTGTGATATAGTAAACGCTGGCATAGAGGAGTGCATGTCCAAAAGGAATATAGACAGGGATGTTACCCAAGCGATAGCTGTACATCCCGAGGATAAGTGAAAAAAGAATCTCTCCACCTAAAGCAACTAGCACACCAAACAGCATCAGCTGTTTGATGCTTTTAGAAGCATTGAAGTAAACCCATAAGAAGTTGATAGCTACGAGGGCATTGGTTAGCCATTGATTATATGGTAATTCCAGAGCAACAGTGTTGCTATCCAGAAATAGGCCTAGCCATACGGTAATAAATATTGGAAAATAGATATGTAGATATTTTAGTCTTGGCATATATGCACCATTTTGCATGTGTCCAAAATTTTCTCCACCACAACGTTGTATGGATGCAGATAGAATGAGAGTAAACAACTTGATGGCAACTCTTTTGCTACATGATATATCTAGTTAGCATAGCGCCAAGATTCGTCACAACGATTAATCCATCGGGTGAACAATACTTTGACAAATTTGAAAATTGGTCTATTTAATAAGAAACAAATGCGAGGAATGAATGTTCTTGGAAGATGTGGGGCTGCTGTTTTT
>JAJFLF010000012.1 GCA_021772845.1 Mariprofundus sp. | reverse complement strand
CTATCGCAAGGTGTTGGCGAAAAAACAAACCCCTCTCTTGCAGCAGCGTTATAAGCGCCTGCTAGCTGTGCGCGCAGATATTCCAGTGGCCTCTCCTGAGCAGCCGGCTGTCCAGAAAGCGCCTAAGAAAAGTAGTAGAGTCGCGACTGTTTCTCAGGGCGTACCAGTTCCTTCACAACATCCAATAGAGGGTGCTGAAGTTAAGCTGGTGAAACCTAAACCTGTTGTCACTGTAGCTGCGGCTGATTTGACGCAGTCAAAACAAGAGGTGTTGAGAGCCGTTGAAGCGTGGCGTGTGGCGTGGAGCAACAGAGATTTGCCTGCTTATTTTTCTGCTTATAGCGAGGAGTTTCAGCATGGCGAGAAGTATGTCTCTTTTGCAAAGTGGAAAGACTATAAAACTTGGGCAATGCGTAAGCGTTCGTTTATTAAGGTGAATATTGAGAATGTTGTGGCGACAGTATTAGCTGAAAATGTGATTAAAGTGCAGTTCCTGCAGCATTTCCATTCGGATTCATTCAACAATGATAATCGGAAAGAGATGCTGTTACGAAAGAGTGCTAATGGTTGGAAAATTATTTATGAAGCTTCTCAGTAACTGGCTGCGCTTAGGGCTGTTTCTTCTACTCTCTGTTGTTTGTCTAACGACTGCATCTGCTGCAGTTGATCAACAATGGGAGTGGGTAGTCAAGGAGCTTAAAACAGGCCGTGATGCTGCGGTTAAGTCGTTGTCGCATCAGGAAAAAACTATTTTACTGGCTACCATTGCATTGAAATCAGGTGATCCGGATCGTGCATTAAAGCTGTTATTGAAAGCGAAGAGATCCAAAGACCCACTGGTGGCATTGCTGGAAGCTGAGGCATATCGGCAGCAGGCAATACAGGCTATGCGCGAATCAGGTGCTGGCGGCATGGGGCGTCAGGAGCGCATGCTAGAATCTGCAGAGCTCAATAATGGTCTTGGTGAAGCAGAAGCACGACTCAATGCATTAATGTCCAATCTGCGCAGCGTGCAAGGTGAACCTGTAGACGTGCTTTTACCGGGTACGAATATGGCCAATGTGTTTATGTTTGATAAAGCACGCAATCGCCTCTTTGTTTTTAAACCAACACGTTCCGATGGTCTTAAAAAGGTGACTGACGAATATGTTGTAACCGGTTCTATTGAGGGTGATAAAAAACGGCGTGGGGATGGTAAAACACCACATGGTGTGTATCACTTTATTCAAAAGCTACAAGGTAAAAAGCTGGCATCGCGTTATGGTCCGGTTGCATTTCCGATTGATTATCCTAATGAACTGGATGTTCTGCATAAAAAAGATGGTAGCGGTATCTGGTTGCATGGTTATCCGATGGATGTGAATCGTCGACCACCACAAGATACGCGTGGTTGTTTCTCATTAAACAATGAACGGCTGACAAACATAGGTAAACATGTACGCCTGCACCGCAGCTGGGTGATTGTTGGTAATAATTTTGTGTTTGGACAGAATCAAGTCAAACAGAAGATGCTTGCATCGGTACAGCGTGATATTGAAGCCTGGCGACAGGATTGGGCCTCTTTAAATAGCGAGGCCTATCTGTCTCACTATCATAAAAAATTTCGTTCAGGCAAACGGGACCTTAGAGCCTGGAAAGCCCATAAAACGAAGCTTAATGCGAGAAAAACATTTGTTGAAGTGGATTTGGCTGATAGGACGCTCATGAATGAACCGAATCCATGGCCGGAAGGAGAAGTTGTAGTGGCAGAATTTTATCAAACCTATCGTTCCAGTAACTATGAAGATCAGGGTCGCAAACGTGTTTACCTGGCCAGGTCGAACGCCAATCAACCATGGCGCATTTTGATTGAGGAGTCTCTGTCGCAATGAGTGATGCACCGGATACTTCTGCAAAACCGGTCACCAGTGTAGGTGATCTGTCATCCCGCCGTTTTCAGCAAATGGCTGATGAAAATCGTGAACTGAAGACATATGTTGCCGATGTGATGCACCGCCTCAGACAAAATGAGCGCCTGTTTTCACGAATGTTTGAGCTTGAGTCCGATGTGCTGAAATCAACCGATCCTGAAGATTTATGTTTCACGCTGCTGCGAGGTTTGCGCACGGGTTTTGATCTGGATTTTGTACGCTTCTGGTTTGACCGATCCAGTTTCATAGGTAGTCATCAGCTGGAAGGTCTGTCCGAACGCGATCTGGTTTGGATTGAAGAGGGTGAAATCAAGCAGATGGGCCTGGATCGCAAACGTACATGGTTAGTGCAGCTCTCCAGCCAGAATACTTTTGATTGGCTGACTGAAAAAGATAGCCATTTGGGCTCGATTGCGCTGCTTACACTTGGAGATCTCGACAGACCATTCGGTGTGTTAGGCGTCGGTGCTTTGGACCGGGATCGTTTTGCACCGGATCAGAGCAGTGATTTTTTGCAGCATCTGTCACAAGTGATTGGTTTAACGCTGGAACATGCTGTGGCGCGTGAACATTTGGCAAGGCTTTCAGTTACTGATCCGTTAACGGGCAGTCATAATCGCCGTTTTTTGCAGCCCCACAGCCATCAGCCACTGTCGCAGTGGTTCGGCAATACCAAGGTGGCATGCCTCTACGCAGATGTGGATCAGTTTAAAGCTTTGAATGATCGTCTGGGTCATGAGTCAGGCGACAAGGTTCTTCATATGGTCAGTCAGGCTCTGCGGCAGCATGTGCGTGCCAACGATCCGCTGATTCGCATGGGTGGCGATGAATTTGTGCTTCTTTTACCC
>JAJFLF010000110.1 GCA_021772845.1 Mariprofundus sp. | reverse complement strand
ACACGGAGAGCTTGATCATTTTACCCATCAGTACACTCGCTTCTTGGGCGGAAAAGATTCCACCGTCAGCGGCTGTGTCCGCACGGCTTTGTAATCCAACTCAACCCCACTATCCCCGATAGTGGCAAGTGTATGTTTCATCCACTGCTCATCATCACGTTCAGGATAATCATCCCGGGCATGCGCGCCTCTTGATTCGGTGCGCGCCAGAGCACCGGCAGCGGTCACACGCGCCAGAGCCATCAAATTTTCCAGCTCCATCGCTTCAATTAACTCGGTATTAAAGACACGGCAACCATCATCCATACGGGCAGAAACCAATTCAGCGGCCAATGCCTCAATCGCTTCCACACCCTCACGCATGACATCTTCCGTCCGATATACGCTGAAATGCTCCTGCATAATAGTTTGCATACGTGCACGCACATCTGCAATTCGAGGACCATCGTTGTTTGAAGTCGACTCAAACCAGCGTTCAACCCGAGCTACAGCCTGTTTCCAGCAGTCGAGATCCAGAGGGGTATGGTAATGCTGCTTTTTAAGATGCTCGTTCACCTGTTCACCACAGGCATCTCCAAATACCACAATCTCCAGCAATGAATTTCCACCGAGCCGATTGGCACCATGCACCGACACACAGGCCGCTTCCCCGATAGCATAGAGGCCCGGAAATACAGCCTCGGTATTATCACCATCTGTATAGACCACTTCGGTATGTCGATTGGTTGGGATACCACCCATTGTGTAATGCATGGTCGGCTGCACCGGAATCGGCTCCTTGGTACAATCCACACCGGCAAAGCGCAGAGCCAGCTCATGAATATTGGGCAGGCGATCTAGAATCAACGCCTCTCCCAAGTGATCCAGCTTAAGCAGCACATGGTCTTTTTTCGGACCACAACCACGACCGGCACGAAGCTCCAGAGCAATAGCACGGGAAACAACATCACGACTGGCCAGATCTTTGGCTGTCGGTGCATACGATTCCATGAACCGTTCACCCTCACCATTGATCAAATAACCACCCTCTCCGCGCACCCCTTCGCTAATCAATGGCCCCACATCGGCAATACCGGTAGGATGAAACTGGAAAAACTCCATATCTTCCATCGGCAGGCCAGCGGCAAGTGCCAACGCGCCACCATCGCCTGTACAAATATGCGCATTGGTAGTTACTTTAAACACACGCCCAGCTCCACCTGTCGCCAGAATCACAGCTTTGGCCTGAAACAGATGATAAGCACCCTTGGCAATATCCCAGGCCATCACGCCATGGCATCCATCATCATCCGTAATCAGATCGAGCGCAAAAAACTCCTGATAAAAATGTGTGCCGGCCCTAAGATTCTGCTGATAAAGCGTATGCAGGATAGCGTGACCGGTACGGTCTGCCGCAGCACAGGTACGAAGCGCCTGTCCACCTTCACCAAATTCGCGTGACTGACCACCAAAGGCCCGCTGATAAATCGTACCGTTATCCAGCCGCGAAAAGGGCACACCCTGATGCTCGAGTTCACGCACGATACGTGGAGCTGCACGGCACAGATATTCAATAGCATCCTGATCCCCGAGATAATCCGAGCCTTTCACAGTGTCATACATATGCCAGTGCCAGTGATCAGAATCCACATTACCCAAAGAAGCGTTGATACCACCCTGTGCTGCAACCGTATGTGAACGCGTCGGCAGCACCTTGGTTACAATGGCAACGCGGTGACCTGCATCGGCCAGCTGCAGCGCGCAACGCATACCGGCACCACCGGAACCAATAATCACCACATCATGGAAATGATTTTCAACCTTATCTGCTGATAAATACGTCATGCACTATCCCTCGAAACACCGTCCAGCGTCATCACTTAAATCCATGCCCAGATGATACCTAACCACCAAATGCCAAAACCGGACATCACCACAAGCATCGAAGCAATCAAAGGAATACGCCAAGCCAACATATGCACGTAATCTTCCAGAATCACTTTCAAACCAGCATAGGCATGAATCATCAAAGCCAGAATTAATAGCGTATGCAATACGCGCGATGCATCATGATCGAGAATGTCCAACAAACCTTGCTGATCAACTCCACCACTAAACACCATCAGCATCAGGAAAAACGGCAGTGGCAACAACAAAGCCAACACAACAGCAGCCAGGCGCTGCCAATACCAGTCGGACAAGCCGCTATGGGCAGAACCGGGTTCTTTTACTGTTCTCATAGGAACAACAACCACACAAATAAAAGAGCGGAAAACAGAGCGATAAGCAGCACCAACAAGGCACTGAAACGCATCATTTCACGACTTTCACCCCAGCCAGCATCAATACACAAAAATCGAATACCATTACTAAAATGATAAACCAGCGCCACTCCTACCAGCCATAAAGAACACTTACCAAGCGAAGAGTGCAACCAATCCAGAGTCGCCACATAATGATCCGGGCTACTGGTCATACCATGCAACAACCACAAATAAAGGGGAACAAACAGAACCAAAGCCATACCACTGGCACGGTGCGCAATACTGGCGAGCATCGGAGCTCGCCAACGATAGATAGATAGATCGGGAGATAATGGACGCGCATGTTTCGTTCGCAGTTCATTCATATATGTTCACTCATATAAAAAACATCTCTCCTGCCGCTTCATGTAACCCAATAATACTAGACCAGCTTATGTCGCCTTTCCATCCAATTCTATGCGCTGGCGCATCTGTGCTACCTGTTTGGCCAATTCACCAGCCAGATACCAACCACTGCATTCTCCCGCTTTGCCATGCAAGGCTACTGCGGAAGAGATCAACACACCCAAATCGGCATCTTTATCAGCAACCCTTGCAAGCTGTGCTCCGATAACGCCTGCCAACACATCGCCGGAACCAGCCACAGCCAACCGCGCTGAACCGAATGGATTAAGGTAAATATCGCCGCGGGGAGAAGCAATCAGGGTTTCAGAACCCTTCAATACCACCCAACAGGCATAACGCGTAGCCAGGGCAAGTACGGATTCCTTACGGTTACGCTGAATATCCGCACTGGAACTGCCTAGCAGCCTTGCAGCTTCTCCAGGATGCGGTGTCATCACGGTGATTGCAGCACATTGTTCATGGCGATCTGCAAGTTGCTGCTGCAAAGCAGCCTCCCCGGCAATAATATTCAAGGCATCTGCATCCAGTAACAAAGGTTTGTCGCTAGCCAATAGCGATTTCAACAGAGTAGTTTGATCCCTACCCCAACCAGGGCCTGCAACAATAACATCCATATGCTGCCAATCTCCAGACGATTCCGGATAACACATCACTTCCAGATTGCCACCTGCAATCACCGGCCAAACATCATCAGGACATATAAGACTAACCAAGCCTGCGCCTGCCGCATACGCCCCGAGCCCTGCTAACTGAGGTGCTCCGGCATGCCCTATAGAGCCACCCAACACGCACACATGACCATAACTACCTTTATGGGTAAGACGTGAACGTTCAGGCCATGCAGAAGCAAGAAAAGCGTCATTAATTAAACAGGTACTATGCACACAAAAAGCACCCTCAACTGCACATGTATGTTTCCAGGCTTGTTGAATGGTCTCTTCAGAAATACCGATCTCAGCTACTTTAAGCAGCATGCCGGTATAATCACGACCCTCGGCCAACCAGTGGCCCCACTTCGAGGCTGCAATAGGCAAGGTATAATCAGCCTGAACAGCAGCCCCCATCACAAGCCCGCTGTCCGCACAAAGCCCTGATGCGATATCTACACTCAAAAGAGGCCTGTCATTTTGGTTGATGCGGTGGATAACTTCCACCATCGAAGCATTTAACTGCCGATTCAAACCCACACCAAATATGGCATCGACAACCAATACAGCCCTGAGCAGCCAGCGGGAAAGCTCTTCAATACAGTTCTCAGCGCAGGCTTCACGAATTTTTACACCTGCTGCAGTCGCCAGATCAGCATGCATTTTACTTTCCACGTTTAATGCAGCAAGCGGCACAAGGCTGACAATAGTGACCGGGATACGACGTTCACGCAGATAATGCGCTGCAGCAAAACCATCACCACCGTTATTGCCGGAACCTGTAACAATCACCACACGCCCATAATCCGGCATCAGCTCAAGAATAGCATTGGATAAGATATGACCGGCACGGTCCATCAGGGTAAAAGAAGAGGTGCCAGACT
>JAJFLF010000109.1 GCA_021772845.1 Mariprofundus sp. | reverse complement strand
ATGCTGAAATCGGTAAAATCATTGCAGACGCAATGGATAAAGTCGGTAAAGAAGGCGTGATCACTGTAGAAGAAGCAAAAGGTCTGGAAACAGAGCTGGACGTTGTTGAAGGCATGCAGTTTGACCGTGGTTACCTCTCTCCTTACTTCGTCACTGATACTGAACGTATGGAAGCAACACTTGATGCGCCATACATTCTGTTGTTCGAAAAGAAAGTATCCAACATGCGTGAATTGCTGCCTGTATTGGAAGCTGTTGCACGTACGGGTAAACCATTGTTGATCATCGCTGAAGATATCGAAGGCGAAGCGTTGGCAACATTGGTAGTGAACAAGGTTCGTGGCGTTGTAAACGTTGCTGCTGTTAAAGCACCTGGTTTCGGCGATCGTCGTAAAGCGATGATGGAAGACATGGCTATCCTGACTGGTGGTAAAGTAATCTCCGAAGATCTTGGCCTGAAATTGGAAAATGTTACCTTGGAAGACTTGGGTACTGCTTCCAATGTGAAGATCAGCAAAGACACTACAGTTATTGTTGATGGCGCTGGCGAAAAGGATGCTATCGAAGGCCGCGTTGCGTTGATTCGCAAGCAGGTTGAAGATACAACTTCTGATTACGACAAAGAGAAAATGCAGGAGCGTCTGGCTAAATTGGCTGGTGGTGTTGCAGTGATCAAAGTCGGTGCAGCTACTGAAGTTGCCATGAAAGAGAAGAAAGATCGTGTTGACGATGCTCTGCATGCAACACGTGCAGCAGTTGAAGAAGGCATCGTTGCTGGTGGCGGCGTAGCATTGATTCGTGCTCGCAAAGCATTGGACAACGTCTCTGGTGTCAACCACGACGAAGATACTGGCGTGAAAATTATTCGTCGCGCGATCGAAGAGCCTCTACGTCAGATCGTTACCAATGGTGGTGGTGAAGCATCTGTAGTTGTAAACGAAGTATCCAACGGAGAAGATCACTTCGGTTATAACGCACAGACTGAAGAGTACGGCGATCTGGTTAAAATGGGTGTGATTGACCCAACCAAGGTTACCCGTTCAGCGCTACAGTATGCAGCATCTATTGCTGGTCTGTTGATCACCACTGAAGCGATGGTTGCAGATATCCCTGCACCAGAAGCTCCAGCCGGTGGCGCGCCTGACATGGGCGGCATGGGTGGTATGGGTGGCATGGGTATGTAAGACCACTCA
This sequence comes from Mariprofundus sp., assembly GCA_021772845.1. Classification (GTDB taxonomy): domain Bacteria; phylum Pseudomonadota; class Zetaproteobacteria; order Mariprofundales; family Mariprofundaceae; genus Mariprofundus. The sequence goes on along the minus strand of JAJFLF010000109.1, from coordinate 2,339 downwards.
TCTGAGTTGGTTTTACATCAGTCGTTTCATCACTGATGTTAAAGAAGTAATAAAAGGGCGGCCCATATGGGTCGCCCTTTTTTTGTGTCTTAATGGCGAGTCAGATTGTCATGATGACGCCTGTTTTGTTATTCTTGGTTCATGGCAGTGTCGTTTAAACTGAATTCTTAATCGATGGGGCCAGACTTGATTTGTTTTTAAGCCTATCGGGTCGGATCAATCTAACCTACTTATGCAGGGCTACACCACTCGACAATAAGTAAAAAGATCAAAAGGACGCGAATCAAGATCTGACCACTTTTCCTGTAGAATGTAACGAAAGAACCCAGGAGGTTTAAAGCCCTTATCTGAAATTACAGAGTCTGACCGATCATGATGAAAAGAGTCAGTGATACAACGCCGAGTAACATCAAAAGTGATGCTTTAATTTTAATCTGGTACTGCACTGGAAAGATATCAAAAACTGAATGTTGATCAGTATCATGATAATGCATTGTATGTGATGTTTTTCTCCTCATGTTTGAGGTGATTAACATGTTTTTGTGAGCAAAGTTGGGTGTGCTCATTCCATGATTTATCTGGTGAACATCAGGATGGTGTAATACATGTGGCATTGCGGCCTCCTTTCTAGAAGATATCTATGGTTTGTGTGCTAAAACTTAGATATTTCCACTCCATGCTTTATCAGTATGCTTCCCTGATTTGGCATGATTTAATGGTCTGCTGAATTGAAAATTGGGCAATACAACTTTAGTATGAAGTTGAGACTTGTTTGCATTGGAGAATAGCTCCAGGCACGGATTATTATGTAAATCAATGCACGCTCACATTGAGAATAGCCCCTAAATTCAGTGCTAACGTGAAGCCGCGCGTTCCTGTAAACCATAAAAGGTTGAATAGTTGTGTGAATGTATAATGATTAAGTCATGATTACATTTTCAACTACGCGAAGGGTCTGATGTCTGGTCAGCATCAGCATCAGGGCAAACATGTGCACCATCACCATTTGGATATGGCACTGGTTTTAACAGCGGTGTTTGCCATCGTGGAGTTTGCCGGCGGATGGATTTCTAATTCTCTGGCCTTACTGGCTGATGCCGTACATATGAGCTCTGATGTAGTGGCATTGGGTATTGCCGCTTTTGCAGGGCGACTGGCTTTAAGGCCTGCACATAACGGCATGACCTATGGGTATGGGCGGGCCAAGGTGCTTGCTGCACAGGTTAACGGAGTAGCGCTCTGGATTTTGTGTGGTTGGATTGTCTGGGAAGCATTTGGACGTATGTCTGAGCCTCCTGAGGTGCGCGGCGGGATAGTGATTGTAGTTGGTTTTATCGGGCTTGTGATCAATATAGTGATTTTGAAATGGTTGCACGGCGCAGATGATATCAATACTCGGGCGGCATATTGGCATGTGCTTGGCGATATGCTTGGCTCTGTGGCTGCCATTATTGCAGGTGTTGTCATCTTTATGACCGGCTGGATGCCGATTGATCCAATTTTATCACTGTTGGTGGCAGCGATTCTTGCCTGGGGTGGATGGAATCTCTTATGTGAGACGACATCTGAACTGATGGAGGCGGCCCCTTTGGATATTGATCAATTGAAACTGGAAAAGTTGATGTGTGGTGTAGAAGGGGTGGCAGGCAGTCATCATATACATATCTGGAAACTACCCGGTGGTGAGCGGGCACTTTCGGCCCATATTGTTGTAGAAAATTTGCAGTGTTGGGATCAGACGCTTGCAGCTCTACAGAGTGTGTTACACGAAGCCGGGCTGGAACACTCTACACTTCAGCCCGAATCAGATACATTGCCTTGCAATCAGCATTGTTGTGAACCGTGTGATCACGAAAAGGTGTTATGAAGGCTCTCCTACAAAGAAAAACAGTTGAATATCTGCTGTGGCTGAGTTCCTCGTTGTTGTTGATCGTTGGTATTGTACTGCCAATGTTTTCATTTCAAAAATTTTATATATTCAATGATACCTTTTCTCTGCTCGGCGGTGTTATCTACCTGTTGCAGCAAGGTGAGATAGCGCTGTTTTTGATTCTGTCTGCTTTTAGCATCGTATTGCCATTGTATAAAATGGTGCTTGTCTTTTTGCTGGTGAGTAATCGCATTCAAGACGTGGAACAAAAAATGAGAACAGTGAAACGACTGGCGCTGATTGGAAAATGGTCGATGACAGATGTGTTTGTGATTGCTGTACTCGCAGCAACAGTCAAATTGAACATGATCGCTACTATCGAAGTGCATGCCGGGCTGTATGTCTTTGGCTCAGGTGTGATTCTTAGCATGTTGCTGGTACATAGGCTGCTTTCGGATTATGAATTAAA
>JAJFLF010000108.1 GCA_021772845.1 Mariprofundus sp. | reverse complement strand
CTTGGCATGGCTATGACCTATTATCTGCTTCCAAAAATCACCCACAAACCACTCTATTCACGCAGCATGGCGGAACACTCCTTCTGGTGGACCGCCTGTGGTGTATCTGCTTTTTATATCTCACTGATGATCTTCGGCATTTGGGAGGGCAACCTCTGGCTCACCAATCCTGAAGAAATCCCAGCCATTCATCGCTTTTATGGCCCGGTCATCTCCGTAGCTGCTACAGGACTTGCTATCGGTTTCTGGGTATATCTTGCCAATGTACTGCTCTCCGTGAAAGGTCTCTATAAGAACTCCTGATCATGACTCCTCGTTTAGAATGTGGATGCCCGTCTGAATATCCGGACTGGCGCAGCGGAAACATTGATTTGGGTGGCCAACTCGTCCACACCATCAAGATCCCGATGTTCATGCATATGCCGATTGGTTATGAAGCCAATCTGGTCAGACAGAAAGCAGATATCGAACGCCTGGAGCTAACTGAAAAATGGCCGGGATTTAACCTGACCAGAACTGGTGCTTTTCGTGGTAAGATGATCTGCCCACTGATCGAAGAGAACTCTCCAGCGCGCAATATTTCGGTGTTAGCAAATCCGTTTCATCTGCGTGTGCATCTCTTGCATGGCGATGTCACAGAAATCCGCAAAGAAGTACGCAAAATGCAATCTGAACTGCTGGATGAAGGTCTCATGCCAAAAGAGCTGTATATGAGCTACCTCACCTGCCCTATGTGTGAAGATGAACGCGGTGGCAAACGACTGCTTCTAGCCCGTCGCTGGATTAAAAACCCCAAGCTCAAAAAGCGTCTGGACAAGAAGAAGCGTTCATAAGCTTTAATAATCCCCGCTGAGCTACGCTATTAGTTCAGCCTTCCCAACATAAGCCTTTTAGCCCTACCTGCCATTCACCAATTGTCCGCGGCCATGCCGTCCAATCCGTCTATCCTGCTGGATTACGGTAGGCCATCCATGCCCCGCACAGAAGCGCTAAATTAATCAGCTCTCCTCCAACTTTGCAAAAATCACTTTATTCGTCTACTTTAGTAATAGCAGTGCATGATCATCATGGAGGACGATCTGATTTCTTATATTAATATTTTCCCTCATGATCTTCTCTAGCCCCTTGTTCAGGACAGCTGTTGTTTAGCGTTGATGATTGTATATGACTGTTGAATACACACCGCAACGCATGTTTTTAGTCGGGCTTCTGGTTCTGGCTTGTTTTATATCTTTTTCGATTTCACTCTCCATCAACAATCCCTGGCTTGGCCTCTCCTTTGAGCGCAGTCATTCAGATAAAAAAGTTACCGTTGCCAATATTGAGGCTGGCAGCCCTGCAGATGGTCTCATCCAACCGGGCGATAGACTGCTTGCTATCGCCTCTCTAGAAGGCAACAAGTTCGATGTGCAATTCCGGGATATTATTGAAGACCCCTTTGATGTACTGCTCTATAGTGAACACCTGAACATCTTCAAACGACAAACGGCAATGCACAACATTCTAGTTCAGAAAGATGTGCGCCTGTTTTTCGAAAAGCAGGGTGAGATCATTATCCATCCCGGTGAACAACGGCCGATCAGCTCACTGCCCTTCACCTTTTGGTTTCAAATCGCCTGTGAGACGCTGGCCTTTTTTATCGCGCTTGGTGTTTTTTCTTTTCGCCGACAAGAGATGTCAGCACGTGCATTTTTACTCTGCTCCATCGGCCTGCTCATGTTCATCTCGGCTGCATCGATATACAGCAGCAGGGAGCTGGCTATTGATGGCGGGCTGTTCCAGCAACTGACACTGTTAAATCAATGGGGAACAGCCATATTTATCGGCATCGGCACCTCGGTACTGTGGTACTATCCCAACAGAATTCACCGGTTGGAAGCGATCTATTGGTTCTTTGCAATATATTGCCTGTTTGCTTCACTGCACACCCTGCAGATCTATGAGAGCATGAACTGGAGCATCCGTTATCCAATTATATTCTTTGTCATGTTCAATCTTCTCTTGGCTATCAAACAGTGGAAGTTAACACAATCAGACCCCATTGGACGCGCCGGCATCACCTGGTTCCTGATAGCCTGGATGGTTGGCCTGTTGATGATCGTTGTATTGCGTTTTGTGCCGGTCTCACTCGGTTTTGAACCGCTGGTATCACAAGCTTATGCCTGGATTTCTCTGGTCGCTATTTATGCAGGTATTGCCGTTGGCATGTTTCGCTACCGCCTGTTTGATCTGGATCGCTGGGTATTTTCTGCCTGGTATTGGATCATGGGCGGTGTCGGTATCATTATCGTCGATCTGTTTCTCTTCTCTCTGCTGGATATTGAGTCTAATTACGCACTGGCGATTTCAGTCGCGCTGGTTGGCTGGGTCTATTTCCCCTTGCGGCAAAAGTTATGGCTCTATTTTCTATCGCGCTCCCAACAAATTGATTATCAGAAGTTATATCCTGAAATCCTGGACATGATTCTGGATTCTGAAATGACACAGCATGTTGCCGATTACTGGAAAGAAGTGTTTGAAAGGGTATTCAGCCCCTTAGATATGGTTGCAACTGATTACCTTCACCAGCAGGTGAGAATCAACGAGGAGGGATTAAAGCTCTATATTCCGGGGTTTTCACAGATACCATCGATTGAATTGGCCTATGCAGATCAAGGCCGCCGCTTTTTCACAAAAGAAGATGTCCGTGTTGCCCACTCGATCTGTTTACTGTTTCACCATGCCGACGAATTCCGCCACGCATTTCAGCAGGGTGTCACCGATGAGCGGCAGCGCGTTGCACGCGATCTGCATGATGATGTGGGGGCACAACTGCTCTCAATGGTCTACCGGGCAGAAAATGAATCCAATGCAGATCTGGCGCGCTCTACCCTGCATGAACTGCGTTCGGTCATTCATGGCCTGGAAAGCCCGGCCTATTCACTCAGTGCTGCATTTTCAGACTGGCATGTTGAGATCAGGAACCGATGTACAGATGCCCAGATTGATCTGGAGTGGGAACAACCGACATTAAACTCAGAAATCATCCTGAATGCCCGACAACGCATGAACCTGCGCAGAATATTCAGAGAGATAGTGACCAACGCCATTCGCCATAGCCAAACAAAAAAACTCAGCATGACACTGAGCATCACAGACCATCGCCTTTTCGCCACCATCACCGATTACGGCACGGGCTTTGATCCTGAAAGCATCAAAAAAGGACGCGGTTTGAGAAACATCGCGCTTCGCATCAAAGAGTTAGGTGGGCAGCTCAAACTGAGCTCATTAGAGAATGGAACAGGAAACCAGTACCAATGCGATTTCCCATTGGACAGAGAGGTGGATACATGATGAAACAG
>JAJFLF010000107.1 GCA_021772845.1 Mariprofundus sp. | reverse complement strand
ATCATCCAGCAGCTCAGGAAACAGCGTGCTTTGGCTGCGGCTTTCTCCTACAACAAATCGTTTCATGAAAATACCCCACAAGACGTTGTGAGATAATCATACCATTAATGATCAGCGTTTTCACACACTCTGGGCCGGAAGAAGGCATTCGCTTTTAAACTGTTTTGCTCAGAATTACTTATGTTTGGGCTGGAATAAGCGGATGTGTTCTATTGAAATTAAATGATATTTTTATGTGAAAAATGGAATTGTTTTTTCAGACCAATGATATCTCTGGTTTATCGAACAGGAAGCAACAGGTAAGAATAGAAGGATTAGTGCTGGCTATTACAGGGGCAGGCATGGATAGAATTCTCTACATTTTAATATGTGATGCGACAATTTGCCGCACTCCACGTTTGTTGCAATCAATATAACTTTCCTGTTATATGCTAAATTAATGATTTACTCTCTTCCGGGTCTTTAGCAGAAGGATCTCTCCATGCTTGGAATGAACTTGAATAGTTGATCACATGGAGTGGCTATGCAACGACGATATTAATATGCACTGATTGGTATGTTTGTTGTGCCTCTATTTGGTCGCCTGGCCTTGCATGGTACTGGCAATGAGTCGGATCTGTTTCGTTTTATTGTTCCAATGTTTGTTGGAGGAACAGCAGGTTTTTTTATAGGCCTTATGAAAGATCGTCTGCTGCAAAGTGTGCAGCAATTCCGTTCTACCCTTGATGCTGCTCCTTTTGGTATGTTGCAGTGCGATGGTGAAGGGCGGATCCTGTTCGCCAATCGAGCGATTGGCGAGAGCCTGAATCTTTCTGAGCAATAGATGTTGGGAAGTACAATCTGGCATTATATTCAGAACCCGGAGGCCCTGAAAGGGCTGCAAGACTCCTTTTCAATACTCACTCAGTCACGTATCTGTCCTGAGGTAGTGGTTGTATCCTTGCTTTCACCCAATGGGAAACAGATGAATGCCGAACTACACTGGTCATATCATTTTCAGAATGATCATCAGCTTAGTTATGTCGCTACGATTGTTGATGTGACCAGCCAGATGCGATCTCAACGCCTGTTGAATAAATTATCTCTGGTGGTTGAGCACGCAAAGGAACTTATTATGATCACCGACCACAAGGGAGTGATTGAGTATGTGAACCCCGCCTTTTCAGCGGTTTCCGGATACTCTTCCGACGAGGTGATTGGTAGTAATCCATCGATATTAAAGAGTAATGCTCAGGATGATTCATATTATAAAGAGATGTGGAATACTATCTCTGCCGGGGATGTATGGTCTGGATCGATGATAGATCGACGAAAGGATGGTAGTTTCTATCCGGTTGAGGGGACAATCACGCCGATTCTGGACCGGCCGGGGAAAATCAGCTCCTTTGTCAGTATTCAGCAGGACATGACTGAAAAACAGGAAATTCAGGAGCAGTTTATCCAGGCTCAGAAAATGGAAGCGATAGGTACACTGGTCGGAGGCATCTCCCACGACTTTAACAATTTACTTAATGGTATTACAGGCAATAGCTACCTGGCTAGAATAAAGAGTGAAGAGGATATTCGAATTCTTCAGCACCTGGATGATATTGAAATGCTGACTCAGCGAGCATCGGAGACAATTCGACACCTGCTTACCTTTGCCCGTAAGGGTACCGTTGATATGGAAGATTTTGCGCTTAAAAGTTTTCTTGAAGAGGCGTATAGATTGATTTCTATTGTTGCAGACAAGCAGGTCAATATTAATTTTCATCTTCCTGAACAGGATCTGCTGATGCATGGTAACAGTACGCAATTGCAGCAAGCTCTTCTCAATCTGGTCAACAATGCTTGCCATGCAGTGAAAGAGAGTAGCAGTAGCCCAGAAATATCAGTGACTCTTTCTCCTTTTAAGGCAGAGCCATGGTTCAAAGAAAAATATAAACTGGAATCTGATCATTTTGCCAGGTTAAGTGTGAAAGATAATGGTTATGGTATTGCAGTAGATAAAATTGAAAAAATATTTAAACCCTTTTTTACAACAAAGGGTGTTGGAACAGGAACAGGTTTGGGCCTGGCCATGGTTGCAAGTACTGTTGATGCGCATCATGGTGCGCTACAGGTAGAGAGTGAGTTGGGGCGTGGTTCCACATTTAACATCTACCTTCCAGCTGAAGAAATAGTGCCTATAGAGCAGAATGAAAACACCATGCAGCCTCAATGTGACGCTGGTTGTGGGGTTCTACTGGTTGATGACCAGGAATTTACTCTGAAGTCGACGAGTGAAGCACTGCGCATGCTAGGATATCGTGTATTAGAGGCTAAAAACGGAAAAGATGCGGTTGAGTTATTCTCAGCACACCAAAATATAATCGATATCGTAGTTACCGATATTCAGATGCCTGTGAAAAATGGTATAGATGAAGCGAGAGAAATTCGTGCTTTTAATGGAGATGTTCCCATCGTGTTTATCACGAGCCAGGATCGCTCTGAAGCGTTAAGTCAGATAGGTGAATTCGATCACCACGATCTGTTGAATAAGCCAATTTGTCCGGATAAGCTTAGTGTGAAGATTCAACGGCTGCTGGGGCGATAACACACACTTTTTCATATGTTAAGAATCAGTATGCAATGAAGCTAAATGGGGTATTTATAAACTATTGAATAGGGGTGTTTTTTTCTGGCCAATGGCATTCGTTGCTAACGAGGCATTCAAGGCATTTTGGTTTACGGGCTGTACAGGTGTAACGACCGTGCAGAATAAGCCAATGGTGGGCGTGTAACATGAATTCTGAAGGGATAGCTTTAAGCAGCCCTTTTTCTACATCGAGAGGTGTTTTTCCGCGTGCCAGGCCGGTGCGGTTGCCGACTCTGAAAATATGCGTGTCGACTGCGATGGCGGGTTCACCGAACAATACATTAAGCACAACATTGGCCGTTTTTCTTGCCGCGCAGTGGATTTTTTTCAAACACGCATACGACAAGGCTGTCCGGTTGATTGATGTCATCTGTTTGCGAAATAAATAGTAATTAATCTACCATAGGCGTTGCAACTTCAGGGTGAATGAACGGGATTCGGATATGTTGCGGTTAATTACATCATCACGGTAGGTGAGCTGGACACTGTAGGTTGGAGAGAATGAGATATTTGCAGTAACGCCAAGAGTTGTATCACGGATCTGATCTCCCTGATTAACACCATTGATACGAGTCTCGCCTCCTCAACGACGCAGATAATCAAAGGATAGCCACATACCTCGCATGATCGTATAGCTTATATGTGCATCCATTCCCCAGCGGCCTTTTTGCTCCCGGGTCAGGTTACCCAGATATTCCTTATTACTGGAATAATAATGATAATGTCCAAAAAATTCGAATAGCCAGTCTTCAACAGTCTGCGTTAAAGCCAGCTCAGGTTTGATCACCCAGCGATTGCCACCCATGTTCAAGGTTTTGACCGAGTCATAGCGGCCAAGCGGGGCTGTAATCTGTAGACTGCCGGCGATGATGGTGTCCTGTTTATAATTCTTGAATTGCTGGTGCGTCAAAGCCGGAGCTCCAAAAAAACTCGTACCTATTACCAGAGTAGGATCACTTATACCGATTGTCTGCTTGTGAATTGCAGCGGCAGGAATTGAAAGTTTCGCTTTGCCATAGGGAAGGAAGCCGCCAATCAGTGCGGCCTGCCCGAATAAATCTACATATCTATAATAACGCAGAACTCCAGCATGGCTTGTAATACGAAATGCTCCGCCACTGCTTTGTGATTGAAAATAAAGCAGTTGCAGTACATTCAAACCGACTGGTGCATTATTATAGGCGCGTGCGCCAGCTTCAGCTGCATTGGCTTGGTGACCAGCTAATGACAAACACAAGAGCAGTAAAACTATTTTCACATCTCTGTTAACTGATGAATAGGTCACACCATCAGGATCATTCAAGCCTCAAGCTCCAAAAGGATCTTATCCCAATGACTATAAGTCAGGTAATTCCCTGAGCCTTCGATAAAATATAATTTTGGATCCACTGCCATTGCAGCGATACGCTTACTCATTGCTACCGGTACAAGTGGGTCATCCAGACCATGCCAGATCGATATCTGCCCCTGAAAGCGACTGAGATCAATGGGCCAATCAGAAGCACACAATGTGATTTCATCACACATCTGCTGGAAGTTTTCTTTAGCTGCAGATTGAAATGCCAGCATAAACTGAGCTTTGGTTTTCTCTTCGAGTAAAACAGCTCTGTCTGTATCGGGCTGATGATCGGCTACATTTGTAAAATAAGAGTCAGGGTTTTGCTCAAGTTCTTTTAAAAAAACTTTCATAAAATCAACCATCAAATCGGGCGATTTATGGCCCAAACGCATCGCCGTATAATTGAGTGGGATCATGCCAATCAAATCATCTTCTGAACGGACCGGAGCCATAGCACTCACCAATGAAATATTACGAACACGATGTGGTATTTTATCGATACAGGCCAATGCATAAGGACTGCCTGCGCTATACCCGATCAATGAAAAAGTCTCAAATTCCAGGTGGTCAGCAAGCTGCTGTACATCATCAGCCCAATCGAGAATATTTCGTCCATGCAGTGGATCAGAGCCATGCGCACCGGGACGTTCCGGTACGATCAAGCGGAGCCCCTTCTCACTCGCCGCATGATAATCCGGATGCGCACCAGTAAGACTATGAAAAACCATCACCGGTTTACCATCGGGCAAACCAAACTCTTTCCATACCAATCGACGCCCATCGTGCAAATGCATGGACAAATATTCATTATTATATTGATGCCCCCGTATGTTTTTATGATTAATTACTACATCCTTATTTTGATCGGAAATCATTGCCGCAGGGCTAATCAGTATTCTTTTGATCAATTCGTTTTGGCTGTTGCAACCTGTTTTGCTAAAAATGGACTTTATCTGTGAACGCGCTGTATGTTTACTTACTGAAAGATGTTCCGCCGCCTCATTAAGGGTATGACAGCCATTAAGCATAACCTTAATCAAACGTGATTCTCCCTTCGAAAGGTGAAATTTAGTGATAAATAAAGTCAGTGGAACTTCACGCTGCATTTTTGCTGAATGCATAAACACTGCTGCCAGTTTTTCTCCATGTTCCATGCTTGAATGCAACGAAGCTGAAGTGGTTACCCACACCAGTGTTTCCTGCTCTGATGTTCCTATATTCAGCATACTTTTTTCATCTTGTTCAGAGATCGATGAATTCGTCATAAATGAATCTCGAATCAATCCGTGCAATTGACGTGTTCGAACAGATGAACTGGCCAATAACTGACCATGCTGAATAGACAGATGTTTACCTGTTTCAACAATATCCGTTGCCAGCTGATTACTCACAATTACGCTTGCATCACGCCGCACCAACATGACACCAATAGGCAGCCGATTTAAAACATGACTCAATGCATCTGCAATACTTTCCAGTTGTGATACTTTCTGTTGAATCTTCGCAGCCCTTTTAAAATGCGACTTAAGCGCATCGTGATCATTCTTCTGCTGCGATATCGACTCATCACTACCAGACTCAAACGGTTCAGGAATTGCGTTGAGATAGAGATTCATTTGCTCCAGCAGTTGCGGCCATAAGGCTGGCTCCAACACAGCCTCATACACCAATCCGATCAGCTCATCCTGATCGGTTAACGTGGATTGATTGCTTATCTCCTTCGCCTTCATAAAGATAGCTTAGCAGAAAAAAACTTTGTGCCTATCACCCATATGGGTGATGTGCATGATTTTATAACATGTACCCTGTGCCGCTACGATTCATTAATTTCATTAGTGCTGCTTTCTAATGATTTTTATCAACCACCGTTAATAATGATAACGATCAATCAGGGGAATTAAATGCATTCATT
>JAJFLF010000106.1 GCA_021772845.1 Mariprofundus sp. | reverse complement strand
CCAACACGTCGTGGTAAAGGTATCGTGGTTGAATCACGTTTGGATAAGGGACGTGGTCCTGTGGCAACTGTCCTGGTACAGAATGGTACCTTTAAGCAGGGTGATACTGTGGTTGTTGGTTCAGCAACAGGGCGCTTGCGTGCGATTGTTGATGAAAATTCTGTTCAGCACCGTACTGCTGGTCCATCTATTCCGTTTGAATTGCTGGGCTTGGACTCTGTTCCAGAAGCTGGACAAGAAATTTATTCTGTTGAAAATGAGAAACAGGCACGTGATATCGTTCGTTATCGTAAAGATCGTGACCGTGAAATTGGCGCTGAAGCCAAGAAACGTGCAAGTCTTGATGAGTTGTTTGCAGATCTGCAGAGCGGCATCAAGGAAGTACCTGTACTGATTAAGGGTGATGTGACCGGTTCTGTTGAAGCGATGGCTGAATCACTAATCAAAGCCGGAACAGCTGAAGTGAAAGTGAAGATTATTCACAAAGCTATTGGTGGTATTACCGAATCTGATGTCATGCTGGCATCGGCTGCAAATGCAATCATCATCGGCTTTAACGTACGTCCTGAAACCAAGGCCAAGAAAGCGGCAGCAGTGGAAGGTGTTGATGTTCGTTTCTATAAAATTATCTATGAAGCGATTGATGAAGTTAAAGCTGCGATGGCTGGTGTGTTGTCACCGAATAAGGTTGAGAAAGTTACCGGTACTGCTGATGTACGTGAAGTGTTCCAGGCACCGAAGGTTGGCGCTGTAGCCGGTTGTTATATGACAGACGGTTATGTGAATCGCGGTTCGCATGTACGTGTATTGCGTGACAATGTATTGATCTATGACGGTGTGTTGGCTTCATTGCGTCGATTCAAAGATGATGTGAAAGAAGTGAAGACCGGTTTTGAATTTGGTACCAGTGTTGAGAAATTCAATGATGTGAAAGAAGGCGATACGTTCGAGTTCTTTATCATTGAAGAAGTCGCTGCGACACTCTAACTACATATCATGGGTAAACGTTCACCGAATCAACAGCGTTTTTTAACGGATATTCAACGCTTACTATCGACACTATTATTGCGTGATGTTGCAGACCCACGCTTTAATGGTGTCAGCATTACACGGGTGGAAGCCTGCGGTAGTGAGCATATAAATATCTGGGTGTTTCATAATGCTGAAACTGATCAGAAGACATGCATACAAGCTCTGAATCGTATGGCACCACACTTTGAACACCAGTTGCGCCGTGCATTTAGCAAGCGTCGTTTACCGAAGATTCATTTCAAGTGGGATGATAATTTCGAAAAGTCTGGTGATGTATTGCAGATGTTGAGAGATCTGGAAAGACCATGAGTGCCTCAGCTTTAAGTGAAGCTGTTACAACTCAGAACATTCAACCGCTGTTTCCTGATGTTGACTGGCAACCGGTTATTGATGCTATAGCTTCGGCAGATAAAATTTTACTGACTACCCACTGTAATCCTGATGGTGATGGCATTGGCTCTCAACAGGCCATGTATGATGCTCTGATTGCTATGGGTAAAAATGTCGTGATGCATAACTGTGATGGTGTGCCGCGAATCTATTCTTTTCTCAAATATACTGATCAGGTAACGATGGGGTCATGGAGTGCCGATAGTCAGGATGCAGATCTGGTTATTGCCTTGGATTGTGGTGCAAAAGGTCGTTTGGGTATGGCCGATTCATTTTATGAAGGCGCGCAACTGATCAATATTGATCATCATGTCAGTAACAAATATTTCGCTGATATTAATATCGTGGATGCACGCTATTGCGCTACGGGTGCAATGATCTTCGATATGTTGATTGCGATGGATATTGCTCTGACCAAGTTTACTGCGAGCGCTATTTATGCAGCGGTATTGACCGATACCGCAAGTTTTCGGCTATCCAACGCAACCGCAGCTGTGTATCGCATGGCAGCAGACTTGATTGATGCCGGGGCTGAACCATGGCCGATTTCGATCAATATTTATGAAAGCCAACCAGTTGCCGGTTTGAATATACTGAAGAGCTGTTTGGATACGTTAGAGCTACGTGATGATAACCGCTCTGCCTGGATACATGTGACCCATGATATGTACGAAAAAACCGGTGCAGATGTTGAAGATGCAGAAGGCCTGATTGATTATGCCCGCAGTATCGATGGTGTGGAAGTCGCTGTATTTATACGTTGTGATGAGAACCATGAGCATTTTTGGAAAGTAAGTTTCCGTGGTAAGACCACAGCTGATGTTGGTGCTTTAGCCGCTACATTGGGCGGTGGTGGACATAAACATGCCGCGGGTTGCTCGATGCGTGGTAGTTTTGAAGAAGTGCGCTCCGCTGTTGAAATGGCTGTTAGCCAAATTCTTGGCTGATTCTATATTATTCCTGTTAAATGATGACTGATATGACGACGGATGCCTGTGGCATCATTTTTCTTGATAAGCCTTTGGGTTGGACATCGCGCAAAGCGGTGAATGAGGTTTCTCGCCTGTTTTCTGTGCCGGGCAAGAAACGTATTAAAGCTGGCCATGCAGGTACGCTGGATCCTTTGGCAACTGGTATGTTGCCGATTCTATTGGGTGATGCGACACGCTTTGCTGAAATGGGGCTGCAGGCTGAAAAATCTTACCGCGTCAGTTTTGATCTCTCGTATCAAACCGATACCCTCGATTGTGAGGGTGAAGTTGTTTCATCGTTTGATAGCACGATAAGTCGTGAGCAGCTTGATCAGGTATTACCATCATTTCGCGGTGAAATAGAGCAGGTTCCACCGATATACTCTGCGATTCGTATTGATGGGAAACGAGCCCATGATATGGCGCGTAAAGGTCAGGATGTTGAGATGAAAGCAAGAGCTGTCACAGTTCACAGACTTGAGCTGGTGGCGTTTGAATTCCCTGTAGTGACACTGGATGTATCATGTTCCAAAGGTACCTATATCCGCTCACTGGCACGCGATATCGGAGAAAAGCTTGGTTTGGGTGGATGTGTCACCAAGCTCAAACGACTGTCGACGGGTGGTTGGCCGGAAGTGATGATGGTATCGATGCAGATGCTATCTGAAGAGAAGGCAGCGTGCTTGGTCAGCTTGGCGCAGTGGTTGCGTGATTTCGAACGTGTGGATTTACAATCCGATGAAGCCAAGCGATTTTTACAAGGGCAACGCATTCAGTTGAGAGAGACTCAGGCAGATGCACAGGCAGAAGATGAAACTGTGGCAGTGTTTGCCGATGATATAGTAATCGGTACAGCGATATTAAAAGCTGGTTTGCGGCATAAGGTCTTGCATCCGGCACGCATATTGCCAACGGCGCAGAAGAGATATTTATGAGTGATGCTCAGGAAGAGATCATACGTGTACAGAAATTGAAAAGAAGAAATTATATCATCATGGCTTGTGCAGTTGTCGGTGTACTTTTTGCCAGCCAGGTGGGACAGAATCAAACTACAGCAGTAAAGGAGAATAACGTGGGTCTATTTACAAAAGCGCCTCAGGCGGATGATAAAGATATTCCAGAGGGAAATCATATTAAGATGGAAACCAAACATGGTGACATTTTGATTGAATTGTATGCAGATACAGCACCGAATACAGTAGCAAACTTTAAAGCATTGGCGGGCAGTGGTTATTATGATGGTTTAACATTCCATCGTGTGATTGCCGGCTTCATGGCGCAGGGCGGCGACCCTGATGGCACTGGTATGGGTGGCCCCGGTTATAAAGTGAAAGCTGAATTCAATGCACGTAAACATGTGCGTGGTACACTTGCTATGGCACGTTCATCTGATCCTGATTCAGCCGGTAGTCAGTTTTATATCTGTTATGGTGATACACCACATCTGGATGGCCAGTACACGATCTTTGGCCAGGTTACTGAAGGCTTGGATGCTGTCGATGCCATAAAACAGGGTGATACCATGGATAAAGTGTCTGTACTCCCATAAGTCAGTTATTGAATGATAAAAAGGCGGGCATTGCCCGCCTTTTTTTATGCTCAGAAACCTGGAAGGTTTTTGTGATAGGGGGGCGACGGAATAGTGTGCTTGTTCACTCAGCATTATATCCCATGTTTATTTCATTATTCACCGCTCAATGCAAATATAGTCTGCTATAATAGTAAAAATAAATCGACGTTGTGGGGGATGTTTTAAAAGTATCTGCTGTTTTTCATCAATATTGATGATGAGGGAGCTATTTTATAACTGTAGTATATCGCCGATTTCTAATTCGTTAGTAGTCCATGGAGGAAACTAACCAGGAGGCTGCTTAGAGTGCGCAAAAAACCGATAAAATCTATGGTGTGTGAATATAGTCATCAAACAGGGTTGATAAGTGCTAAAGATGTTGAGTGGATGGTAGGTGACCAGAAAGCTTGCTGTGCATCGACAGCTGTATGTATTGCCAGAGACCCTAAATATTGCGCTGAGAACAGATGTCAGAATGATGGTGAATGGGATGAAATAAGAACTGTTTATTTCAGTCCTGAGCTTTCTGAGGCTAAACAACTAAAAGACTCTTTGGCAGAGAATCGCTGGAAGACGCTTTCCTGTTCAGAAGGTAAGCATGATGCCAGTTCTTCGGGGTATTTTGTCTGTGTGTTAAGCCAAGGCTGTGAGTGTGACTGAATTTCAGAATGCTCTGTTTGAAGATTAATTCGCAGCTTTAGCGGTAAGTACGGCGCGAATAGGGGCCGGGTATCCTTCGATGGTTAGAGAGTGATCATTGGGATCGAGAAAGTTGGGCAGGGACTCGAATGTCATCCATTCGGTTGCACGTTGTTCTTCGACAGTTGTAGGACTGACATCAATAACTTGAATATCTTTGAAACCTGCACGTTTCAACCATAGTTTGAGCATATCGACACTCGGGATAAACCAGACATTGCGCATTTTTGCATAGCGGCCGTCTGGCATCAGGCATTGTTTTTCATCTCCTTCAATAACCAGCGTATCAATGACCAGTTCGGCTTCACCATGACCATTATCAGTTTTGCTCAGCAATTGTTTCAACTCAATCAGATGATCAATGGGTGATTTGCGATGGTAGAGAATACCCATTGAAAACACCGTATCAAAGCTGTGCATCTTCTCCGGCATATGTTCGATACCAACAGGTAGAATGAATGCAGGGCTATCGCTTTGATAGCGTTTTACCGTGGCAAAATGCAAGGAGAACAGCGGGGTAGGGTCAATGCCAATCGCCAACTTGGCACCGGCTCCAAGCATGCGCCAGAGGTGATAACCGGATCCACAGCCAACATCGAGTATGGTGCGCCCCTGGAGGGGGGAGATAGCATCTTTCAGACGATCCCACTTCCAATCGGAATGCCATTCAGTATCTATATGGGTGCCGAATATCTCGAAAGGACCTTTGCGCCATGGATGCATGAGTTTTAGCGCTGATTCGATTTCATCAGCCCTCATTTCAGTGTCATCAAGCTTACCGACCTTGATAGCCGAAGCATTAAAGTCGATAACTGAAGGCAGGCAATCGGGTAGGCCATGGAAACCACTGCTCCAACGCGGCAAATCTCCGTGTTTGAGGATTTTATTCCAGCCTAGTTGATTCAGAGCATTTAGCTCTTCGGTGAAACTGTTTAAGCAAGAGTCAGATAAGTGTTGATGGAGTCGTTGTGACTCGGATTGCATGTATGCTTTCATTTGATAGCGATCATGGAAGCGAAATTAAAACACTGGAACCAGGTATGGGAGGCTGAAAAACCGGCCTGTTGTAGGCGTTGATGGTGAGCTAGCAAGGTTTCAGGAATTAGTACGTTTTCCAAGGCACTGCGTTTACGGCTGACTTCCATCTCTGAATAGCCCTGAGCGCGTTTGAATGCTTCATGCAATGTGATCTGGCGAGCGTTTTCAGACTCATCGGGAAAGGCTATTTTCTCGGACAGAATCAATACACCACCGGGTTTTAAGCCATGATAAATCTTTTTCAGTAGTTCCAGACGTTGATTCTGTGCAATGAACTGCAGCACGAAATTCAATACGGCCACCGATGCATCATCAATTTCGCTCTGTAATATGTCCTGACACACAATCTGCACATCTTCGTTCTGTAGCATGGTTTT
>JAJFLF010000105.1 GCA_021772845.1 Mariprofundus sp. | reverse complement strand
CCATCAATAATATGAGCCTGTTCTACGCCTGTGGCTACAGCATCCAAGCAGCATTGTACTTTGGGAATCATGCCGCCAGCAATGGTGCCACTATCAATCATAGCCTGCGTTTCAGAGGCTGTGAGTTCAGAGCACAGTTGTTTGTCGTCATCAAGCACACCTGATATGTCGGTTAATAAAATTAACTTCGCTGCACCAAGGGCAGTCGCAATTGCACCTGCTACCAGATCAGCATTGATATTAAAGCTCTGACCTTCCGACTTGTGATATCCAACAGGTGCAATGACCGGTACAAAACGTTCTGATTCGAGTACTCTCAAGATCTCTGTGTTGATGGAGTGCACATGGCCAACATGACCGAGGTCAATAATTTCCGGCACATCCAGTTCAGGAGCGTTTTTCTCGAGTTTCATTTTTCTAGCGCAAATTAGTCCACCATCTTTACCGGACAGGCCTACAGCTTTGCCGCCGGCTTTATTAATGTTGCCAACGATCTCTTTATTAACCAAGCCAGCCAGAACCATTTCAACCACATCCATGGTTTCACTGTCAGTGACACGCATGCCATCAATGAACTTGGCTTCTTTGCCGATTTTGGCCAGATGTTTGCCAATCTGAGGGCCACCACCGTGTACCACAACAGCATTGATGCCGACCTGTTTGAGCAGGGTGACATCTGCAGCAAAACTGGCTTTTAACTCCTCTTCGACCATGGCATTACCGCCATATTTAATGACGATGGTCTGATCTGCAAAACGTTGCAGGTATGGAAGCGCTTCAACCAGCGTTCCAGCTATTGCACCAGCATGTTTCATTGGTCTGATTCCTCGAGCGGAACTGTTTTACGATGATGGGCCGGGTTACAGTCCAACATTGTTGACCATAAGAACATCAAACCGCACAAAGCCAGGGTGATGCCGATGCTTAGTGCTATACGAGGATCATTCGGATCATGGATCTGGTTGCCGAGCGGAATTAGAACAATCATTGCAGTGGATAGCGTTGCTAATCGTGTCCAATTTACATTTTGATGGAACAGTACGCTGGCAGCACCCGGCACTGAAATAAGTGCATACAGGGTGGCAACAATCCAGTGGTTTTCTATATTTACTGATGTGAGCAGGTTCCACATGCCTTGCTGGCCACTCAGGCGCAGTTCAATGAGTGCACCAATGGTGATTACGACAGGAACCGTTAAGCCCCAAATAACCCAGCCCATCCATGGTTTGTGGCGCACGATATGGTTGGTCCATGCTCCATTGCCGACCAAAAACATCATGGCAGCAAATCCCATGCCCCAGGGCGCTAAAGAAAAATCAATATTCATAATATAAACCTACTCTTAAAATTGATGGCGCGAGGCTAGCGGGGATGTGAACTGAAATCACCTAATGTGGGAGTATGGGTATCGTAGTGAAAAACAAACCCTGCATAAAAAGAAGGCTTCTTCGCCTAAATAATAGGCATATATTGAGCATAAAAATGCACAGTAATTTCTTAAACTATTGTTACTAAAGGGTTTTCCTGTTCTTGGCACGCATGGCACACGGGATGCTATATGTAGCCTATGGTAGATGAAGAAATTGATACCGTAATAAGGAGTGAATCATGAAGTTAAAGAAGAGTTACTTGGCAGTGTTGATGGCAAGCGTGCTGGGGGGGACGGCAAGTGTATCTATTGCCCAAGCAGAAGAAGTGTCTGTATCTGGTGATATAGGTGTAGCGAGTCAATATGTATGGCGTGGAGCGGTTCAGAAAGGAACGACGGCTGTTCAGGGTGATTTAGGCGTATCTATTGAGGGTCTTTCTGTCTCTACATGGTTTTCCAACTCTTATGCATCACCTGATCCTCAGACCCTGAATAAGGAAGTAATCGAGTTTGATTTCACTGCCGATTATTCAGGAAGCATTGGTGATGTGGGATATTCAATTGGTGGTATCTATTATACCTATATGTACGACTCTCATTCTAACTTTGTTGAGACGTATGTTGGTCTCTCTTATGACGCAATCATTTCACCATCGGTAACTGCATATTATACCGCTAAGGGTGTGCAAAGTGGTTTCTATAAAACAGGTGACCTGTGGGTTGACCTGGGACTTTCAACATCAGTGAAAGGCTTTGACCTTTCGGCCACAGCTTCATATATAAGATGGAAAGCTGATGCGGCAAATCGTGTTGCGAATCTATATAGAAATGGCATCAGCTTAGTACAAGTGGGAATCAGCAAAGATATAGAAGCTGGTGGTGTAACAGTCACTCCGTCCATGGGTTTTTCAATTCCAGTTATTGCGAGATCATCTGATGGTAACCGTTATATCTACGGGGCAGCAGCACAGAATGAATTTATTGCGGCGCTGAATATTGCCTACTGAGTGATCTTATAAGTGTCTGAAAAATATACATATTAAAAATAAAGGGGGCGGTGTTGCCACCGCCGCCCTAACAAAGTGTTTAGATGAGAACACTTATAGGAGAAGCTAATATGAAAATGATTCGAGCCATTATCAAACCGTTCAAGCTTGATGATGTGAAAGACAAATTGATTGAAGTGGGTGTCGCAGGCCTGACGGTGACAGAAGTACGTGGCCATGGTCGACAGAAAGGACACACCGAGCTTTACCGTGGTGCGGAATACAATGTCGATTTCGTTCCAAAAACTGAAATCACTGTCGTAGTAACTGCAGAAGAAGTTGATGGGGTTGTGAATGCTATCGTTGAAGCAGCACGCTCAGGAAAAGTCGGTGACGGTAAAATCTTTGTCTCTGATATTGAACAAGTCATACGTATCCGCACCGGTGAAACCGATGCTGATGCGTTATCATAAAGGAGGAGTAATCTAATGGAACAGTTATCAGGAGATATCCTGCAAACAAAATATGCACTCGACACCTTTTACTTTTTGGTGATGGGCGCATTCGTCATGTGGATGGCGGCTGGCTTCTCCATGCTGGAAGCTGGCCTTGTCCGCTCAAAAAATACGGCTGAAATCCTGACCAAAAATATTGTGCTCTATTCGATTGCTTGTGTGATGTACATGCTGATTGGTTACAACATCATGTATGGTGGTGTATCTGAGAGTGGTTGGTTGCCAACCGGAATGGGGTTTGGTTTGGGTGCAGAGAATGACGCTGCAACAGTATTAGCTGGTGGAGAAGGTGCACCGTATTATTCTAAACTATCGGACTTCTTCTTCCAGGTAGT
>JAJFLF010000104.1 GCA_021772845.1 Mariprofundus sp. | reverse complement strand
GATGGATACCTTAAATCCCTGCGTTTCCGCATAACGGCTGTACATACGAAATAGATCGGCAGAAAACAGAGCTGCTTCATCACCGCCTGTACCAGCACGAATTTCCAGAATCGCATTACGTTGATCATTGGGGTCTTTGGGCAGCAGCAATAGTGTGAGCTGCTCATCACTCTCTACAATGGCCTGTTTGAGCTCTAGGTTTTCTTCTTCCATGAGCTCTTTGAGTTCGCGGTCACAATCAGGGTCAGTCAATAGCTCCTGATTATCCTGCAATTGCTGTACCAGCTGCAGATGTTTTTCAGCATGCTCGGCCACAGGCTCAATCTGAGAGTAATCTCTGCTTAGCTGGGTGAATTTTTTGGCATTGGAGGTGACATCTGGGTCGGCTAATAAACTGGTGATTTCATCACGTCGGTGCAGAATATCATTAAGACGATTGCTCATTATTCCCCTTAATATGTGCGACTTTCGCAGTAATCGTTGTGTCGTTTGAGGCCTTCGATTCAGCTGCAGGGCTGTCGAGATCGAATAGTCGATTGGCTGCGCCCATCAGCAGATCTCCTTCAATATCATCAGGGAGGCTTTTCAGTGTTCTAAGCGTCGGGTGCATATAACGTTTCATCAGTGCGCGGCTGAACTGCTCCACTGCTTGCAGCTGTTCGGCATTAAAGTCTTTCATGTAGCGTTGGGCTTTTTCAAACTCTTCGATACGACGTGCATCCATATTCTGTTGAATGGTGCGAATCAACGGCACTGATTCCAGCGATTTTAACCAGCGCAGGAATGATTGCGCTTCTTCTTCAATTAACAGGCGTGCATGATCGGCTTCATGTTGACGGTTTTCCATATTGCCCTGCACAACTTGTTGCAGGTCATCGATGTCATACAAATAGGCACCATCAATATCACCAATGCGCGGATCAATATCGCGAGGAACAGCAATATCGACTAAAAACATGGCTTTGCCTTTACGTTTTTTCATGGCGGCCTGAACGGCATCAGGTAGCAATACAAAGGTAGAGGCGCCAGTACTGGAGAGAATGATGTCTGCCGCATCCAGATATTCAGGCAGTTGTTCCATGGTTAGTGCGTGGCCTTCAAATTCCAATGCCAGGTTTTGAGCTCGCTGCAGGGTACGATTGGCAACCAGAATGTCTGTACAACCATTGCCGCGCAGGTGCCGGGCGGCCAGTTCTGCCATTTCACCTGCACCCATCAACAATACTGTTTTTCCGGCCAGGTCACCAAAAATATGGCGTGCCAATTCAACTGCGCATGAGGAGATGTTGACGGATTGTTTGCCAATGCCTGTTTCACTGCGTGCACGTTTTGCCGCAGCAAAGGTGGACTGATACAAACGATGCAGAACATGCCCTGCCGTGCCGGCAGTCAACGCGTGTTCATAGGATGTTTTAACCTGGCCTAAAATTTGTGGTTCACCCAACACTAGAGAGTCTAATCCGGAAGCGACGGAAAACAGATGGCGAATGGCGGCATCGGTAGTATGTGAATAGAGATGCTCACAAACTTTGTCCAAATCCATATTTGCTGTGGCAGCAAACCATTCATGTACAGCAGCAATAGCAGCATCAGGGTCATGTGTTACCACAGTCATTTCTACACGGTTACATGTGGAAAGCAGTGCGGCCTCACGAATGGCGGGGTGTTTAATGCGCTGATTCAGAATATCAGCAATATCTGTTTCGGCCACAGCCAGGCGCTCGCGAAGTTCAACGGGGGCTGTTTTATGATTGAGTCCAATATGGCAAATGCGCATGGGGCAGAACTTTAACGTGTTAACGAATCAGGGTACAGAGTAATGGTGAATCAGTATGTGAGAAGTCTGGCTGGATATTCACTTGCCAGTTTGCACGGGTATCTTGTTTTCGCCCGGTCCAAACCAGTTATTCGGTATATTAAACAATCGTTCGATGATGCCAGAATCTGACAGGCCGGCATCACGTGGCCGGACTGCTTTTACTTTGGCGTCGGTGAATGGGCCACTAAGATGATATACCTTGCGCATTAAACTATGTGATCTGCCGCCGAGAAGGTCGCGTACCAGTGGTATTTTAGAGAGTAGTGCATCTAAATTCTGCAACGGCTTGGCGATTAAAAAGAGGTCGATGATGTTTTTCTCTACATTCATATTGCCCTGGCCTACAAGGTCAAAGGCGCTAGAACGCATTGCAACATTACGGATATGAATGGTCTGATTTTGCATGATGGCTTCCATCTGCAAACGCTCATACATGATGCCGGGTCCTGTAAGGTCTTTGCGTTGGCCAAATAGCAGTGCGGGTAGTTGGCTTAGATTAATGGCGGACAATAGTGTGGTGAGTGTGCCCCCCTCAAGAATACGCCCTTGATCAACACGCATACGTAAACGGCCATCCAAACCTTGCCACCAGGGTTGTTCTTTCAATATGAGGCCCTGGCCTGAAAAGAGCAGATGCCCATCGCCTTCTAAAAAACGGCTGGACAGACCACCCTTGTTCATCAAATGTCCAAAGTCACCATGCAGTTCTGCAAAGCCTTTCCAGCGCATACCACCATCGATCTCGGGTGAAAGGGTGGCTGATATGGTTAAAATCTGTTTTTCAAAACGGGCAGAGAATTTACGCAGTTCAACCTTTCCTTCTCCCGGCAGTGTGAAACGGGCATCAACATCCATGATATCCATTTGCGATGTATGAATCAGAGCAGCTTCCATGACACCGAGACTACTGTTATCAGAGGCCAGGCGAAGGTGTACACCGGACATGCGTGCATCATCCCAGTCAAACCGATCAATATCTGCGCGCAATAACCAGTTTTTGTCGATCAGCTTTTCAGAGTGGTCCAGTGTGTCAGGTAGCGCATTGCGATTGAGATAGCTTGCTTTGGCATCAACTTTCCACACCATGTTGTCATCAAATGGCATATCAATCTTCAGGTTTCCGCTGAATGATGGTGTATGCAGGCCATTGAGTTGCAGTTGTAGGCCAGAGCGGTTGATGTTGCCAGCTCCGTCATGCAGTTTGATGTGGTTGCCGGTACTGGTGAGTCTGTTGATTTTAATGGTGGGGAGTTTGCTCTTTATGTCCAATTGCCCTTGATATTGCAAAGAGAACGGTTCATCTACTTTCTTATTGGAGCCCAAAAGCTGGTTCCAACTTGCTTTTGTCATGTCGAGTTTACCTGTCCACTCTCCATCATAACTCAGGCTGCTGCTAATAGTGCCGCTGGCATGGGCCATAGGTAGCTGAAAGTGTGCTGCAAGTGGGGCTAGATCACTTGTACCTTTGGCTTGCAATGACGTTATTTTCCAGACCTTGGCCTGGGCTGCGGCATCAAAAGAAAAAGTGCCCTTCATATGGTCACCGGAGAACTTCATGTTTTGTAATGAAAGCCCTCTGTTTTGTTCCCATTGCACCTCTCCATGAGATAGCTGCAATGGAAATTTGTGCACATTGATATTCCACTCTCCATCAGGATGAAGGGTTATGCGGGCCTCTTTGGGAGTGTCTTCGCTAGGGTCCCATAACAGTTCAAAATGACTATTGGCACGCGCTTTATTCCATTTCCATGCGTTAACTTGGGATGGTCCAAACCAGCGCAATAGATTGGCGACATCAGCATTGGAAGTGCCAGTGATATGCAGTAGAAGTGTATCCAGCGGAATACGCAATGAGCCGCTGGATTGCCCCAAGGCCTTGGGCAGAGTGGTCTCTTCAATGTGCGCAACCAAAGCATCTTGGTCCAAATCAATGGAAGCACGTGTGTTGAGCAGGGAACCGTTGGAAACCCCCAGTGCAATGTCGGCATTTTCAAGCTGGGCTTGCACCTGATACTGCATTGATTCGATAGCTTCTTTGTCGGGCCAGCCTTGCAGAGGCTCTGGCCAGTTGAGTGAGAGTTTAGCGCTGGCTTGGTTGGCAGAACCATGCTGCATTAAGTTTAACCAGTGTTGCCAGTCTTCATCGCCAAGAGGTTGAAGCCATGACCAGACCAATGGCATCGGCAGTTTTTCAGATTCTGCTGTTAAATGTAAAGCTCCATCTTGCCACTCACCCTGCGCATGAATGCTATTATCACCCAGCGACCATTGTACATCACGAACTTTTATCTGCTTGAGCGAACTGTTTCTGCTTTCTTGAGAGGCGTTTTTATGAAGGCTGATCTGAAGGTCGCCTGTGAGCTTATTGAACTGATATGTGTTTGCGTTGTGCGCTAGAGTGATAGTAATCGGTTGCTCAGAGGATATGGAGCTGTTGATGTCCCAGTCGACTTTTCCGATACGACGAACTGTGATGTTTGCTTCAGGAGATCCGTTGAGATATTTGAGAATGGAAGCTGGAAGCCAGTCTGTATGTTTGCAATGCAATTGTAGTTGTTGAGGCAGGTTATCCTCATCCCATAATAGTGATAGAGAAAGCTCAGGAGAGGTGGCCTTGAGTTTGCGATGATCCGCATTGAGTATGAGATCTACATTGGCTAATTCACCTTGCCAATCTGTGCTGCTTTGTGGCACAGGAATACGCCATTTGATGGCTGTTTTCTCGAGAATAAGTTGGTGGGGCAGGATCGGAGCACTGGAGCTGTCAAAGGCTAAATCCAGTGTGCCATGCCGTAAGCGGATTTTGTCGGGAGAAATGATACCGTCGATTAGCGAGGCAAGTGGAATTCTGACGCTGGCGCTGCCATCGTGGTAGGCGATACCCTGACGCTTGCTGGCAAAATCAAGTTGATCGAGTTCCAGCCAGAGAAATCCAGTCCAATGCCATGATAGTTCGCCCAAGTGCAGTTCATCGAGTTCAAGCTCCTGCTGTAGATAGCTTTCAATGCTTGGTCGTATTGAGTCTATCGAGGGTGAATTCCAATATAGCCACGCTCCCCCGGCAGTGATGAAAAAGAGCAGCAAAAGGACTACGCGCCGGCATGATGCCAGCGCGCGATAAAATATACTGCCAGGTTTGGCAGTTGCCTTAGGCGTCTTCAGTTGTGGTCCTTGGCTTTTAATTTAGCAACTTTCTTTTCCAGTGCGATAACCAGTTCTTTATAACCACCGCTGCTCAGCGTGGATTTGAAGTCCTGATGGAAGGTGCGCACCATACTGGTGCCCTCAATGCGGATGTCATAAACCTGCCAGCCACTTTTGGTCTGATGTAGTTTGTAGTCGACGGGGGTTTCACGTGCGCCATCAACCACGGTGGATTTAACCAGTGCCTTTTTCTTTTTAATGATGGCATCAGCAAAGACTACTGTCTGACCATTGTATTCACTCAAGCGGTTACCATATGAGCGTTCCAGTAGATCACGAAACACTTCGGTAAAGTGCAGTTTCTCATCTTTTCCTAACTTTTTCCACGGCTTGCCCAAGCTGCGCATGGCCATCTTCTGATAGTCGAAGCGACCTTCAACAGTGTCGCGGATAGCTTCACGATCTTTGCTTGAGATAATGGTTTTATCTTCACGATCATTGAGGATTTTGATCATCAGCGTAATGGTGCTTTCAACAACACCTTTGGGGCTATCAACTTCAGCCCATGCAGGCATGGAAAAAAGCATGCTGATCATCATGGTGAGAATAAGTTGGATTTTTTTCATGTGAACTCCTTGTTCGTTGTTTCTTAACACTGTGATGCTGAATCTATGATTATACATAAGGGATCCGAAGTGGAATCTTTACTCCTTACCGCTGAAAATGTACTTGCTGATCAAGTCCTCAATATTAATGGCTGATTCAGTCTCTTCAATTTCACTGCCTGGCTTCAGGCTGGTTTCTTCCATGCCCTGAGAAATTCTGATGTAGCGGTCACCAATAATACCTTTGGTGCGTACAGAAGCGAATGCATCTTCAGTGATCTCCACACCCTGATTGATGCGTAATATCATAGTGGCATGATCATTATCGGTAAGTGTGACCGAGTCGATACGCCCGATAGCCACGCCAGCCATCATTACATCACTGCCTTTACGCACACCGCCGGCATCATCGAAATTGGCAATGAGTTTGTAACCGCTTTCGCCGATGCCTCCGACTTGTCCTACTTTGATAGCTAACCAGCTAATGGCGAGTAGCCCGACAATAACAAAAACACCTACCGTCATTTCAACACGTCTATACGCTTGCATACGTTTCTCCAGTTGCTGTTATATTTTCAATATATAAATTATTGTGAGTTTTCATCGTTTGCTTTTCGTGTCTCTACAGGAAAAAGGTTGTTAAAATATAATCGACAACCAGTACGCAGACCGATGAGATGACCACTGCCTGTGTTGTTGCTTCTGCGACACCTTCAGTTGTGGGGGTGGCTCGGTAACCCATATAGGTACAGATCATGCCGATCAGAAAACCAAACACGAGTGATTTAACCAAACCACCATAAATATCATGCATGCTGACTTTAGCAATCAATTCAGCGATATAGGCGCCCGGATTTACACCGAGCATTTCCACACCGATGATATAACCGGATCCAATACCTACAACATCAAAGATAGCAACGAGTAGAGGTACGGCGATGATTACCGCCACAATACGGGGTAGTAGAATGCGGCGTTTTGGGTTAACAGCCATCATTTCCAGGGCATCGGTCTGCTCTGTAACACGCATGATACCAATTTCAGCGGTAATACTGGAACCTGCTCGCCCGATAATCATAAAGGCACCAAGCACAGGGCCAAGTTCTCTGATAATAGACATGCCCACAGCTGCGCCAAGCAGTGATTCTGATCCGAATTTGGCCAGAGTATAATATCCCTGAAGAGCCAGGACCATGCCTGTAAATGCGCCGGTGACAACAATGATTATCAAAGAACCAACACCCAGAGCATAGAGCTGCAGCACGAAATGTTTACCCTGCCATGGTTTGGAAAAAATCAGGCTTAATGCATGCAGTCCAAGCATGGTGGCATCACC
>JAJFLF010000103.1 GCA_021772845.1 Mariprofundus sp. | reverse complement strand
ATGCAGGAAATGCTCTACCCAACCAGTTATCTTAAATCCATGGGTATGGGCAAGCAGTGCGCCCTGCTGACTGATGGCAGGTTCTCAGGCGGCATTTCGGGCCTGTCCATTGGCCATGCCAGCCCGGAAGCTGCCGAAGGTGGAGCGATCGGATTGGTGGAAGAGGGTGACAGTGTCGAAATTGATATCCCGAACCGCACGATTCACCTGGCTGTCTCTGATGATGATATGGCAGCGCGTCGCCTTGCGATGGAGTCCAAAGGCACAGATGCATGGAAACCTGTTCATCGTGAACGTGTAGTCTCTAAAGCGCTGCTAGCATATGCAGCTCTGACCACATCAGCCGACAAAGGTGCGGTACGTAATCTCGATCAGCTCAAGTAAGCCCAAGCTTCACTGTATCAAAGCTTGGGAAAGCCAATACATTCGATATTGCCGTTGTTTATTTCGCATTTCTGTATGGCCGGTTACTTGCTGTAGTGATACAGGATACTTTTAGCAAGGGAGTACACGATGCAAATGGGTTACAGGATTGCGGTCATTACAGGGCCGCTGGTTAAGAAAAAGATCGCTGGCATCTGCCATCATCAGCCCCATGTATAATAGAGCAGATTCTCTGATCGGCCCTTTTAACCAGACTGAAGGAACGATCAATGAAATTATCGAAATGACGGAGGCGATCCCTCTGTTTGATAAAATTGACAGTGCTCAGGTCGGAGTTTTTGCTGCGCATATGAGAATCATTCATCTGGATGAGAGGCAGCGTCTTTTTGCCGAAGGTGAAAAGAGCGATTACATCTGTTTTGTTGTCTCCGGTACGCTTGAAGTATTCAAAAAGGCACACAATGGTAAGAGGGTTTCTGTTTCAACCCTTTCTCGAGGGTGTGCTATTGGAGAGATGGCCCTGCTTGATGGTTATCCACGCTCTGCCACAGTTGTTAGCCAAAGCGCATGTACATTGCTGAAGTTCACACATGAAAGCTTTGATCATATTTTAGAGCAGCATCCTCGTGCCGGTATTTCATTCCTGAAGGCCATTTGCCGGTCGCTTAGCCTGCGTTTACGCAAGACATCGGGTCAGGTTTGCTGAATGTTGTATGCTTTCCTCCATCTGATAATTGAATCAGGGTGAAGCTTAGTTAGGTTTTCCTGAAATGAATCTGAATAGCTTCACTGCGCAAGGAATATGTGTAAGGTAGTGGCCTAATCGGGAGAGGGTTAAACATGAACATAACGAGACTAATCATTACAGCGGCGGTACTTTTTACTTTTTGTGTGCTGGCTGAAGGTGTAAATCCATCTTTTGCACCGATTTCTGTGGCCAATGCGGAAGCCGAAGGCCCTGCATTTAAATTGAAGAAAGCAGCTAAACTGCATGTTGGTCCTTCAGGCCCGTCAAAAGTGCTTGAAATCGCCTATAAAAACGAAAGCGGTATCTGGATGGATAAACAGGGTCCCTGGGTTCAACTGCGCATGAAAAAGAATGGCCGAGTTGGCTGGATTCATCACAGTTATCTGAAACCGGCAACGACCAGATCTTCGGCACCTGCGGACTTCAGCAGTGTTAGCGAACAGGAACTGTTTTAAACTAAGATAACTTAGTCTTATTGATTGTATCTTCTAATTAAAAAGGCGGCCCTTAGAGGCTGCCTTTTTAATTGTTGGCTGGGAAAAGCATCATGAAACTCAAGCATGATCGTGTACTATCAGCATCACTTGGAGTACGCTTTTATCATGCGTCTGTTTATTGCTATTCCTCTGCCTCATCAGGTTCAGCAAGCGCTGGATGTGTGGTGGCATGATGAGAAATCGCTACTGGCTGGCTGGCGTGGTATGCCGGAGATAAACAGGCATCTGACGTTGCACTTCCTGGGTGATATTAATGGTAATAAGCTGGATGAACTTAGCGAATACCTTGAAGAGATTATTGTTGAAACTCCTGCTATAACTTTGGCGCTCAACGGCATTGGTTTTTTTCCTTCACCATCAAGAGCGCGCACATTCTGGGTGGGCATTGAAGAGAACTCCGGGTCGTTGGCAAAGTGTGCTCGCCAGTGCGGCAGGGTTTGTCATCCTTTGCAGGATAAACGTAGCAAAGCGACACGGTTCCGAGCTCATGTCACCATGGCCAGGCATTCAGAAAGGACAGCCATCCCGAACCTGGATCAATTTAGTGCACCCCCTGATTTGAGTTGGAACGCTGATGAGGTGCATCTGATCCAATCCAAACTAAGACCGCAAGGGGCCAGTTACCGGGTGATCGAACGTTTCACATTGAATGCGTCGATGCAAAAATGAAAATGGATATAGAGATGCGTAGTTATCATTTGTCTTTTGGTGTTTATTTGTTTCAGTATAGCGTACGAATAAGGCACGTATATTGCTTGTAGGTTTAATTATATTCACATGGAACTCGATCTCACAATCAGGATGAATGGAGGTTTAGCAATCGGATGAGCAGCGATCAGCCGAATATGTCCGAAGGCCAGGAGGCAATCATAAAGCGTGAGCAGCTAAGTCTGCTATATGATGCTTTGCCTGCCAGTGTTGTAATCACCCTGATTAATGTCTTCATCATCTCCTATGTTCTATGGTCGGTTGTTGATCATACAAACATTACCATCTGGGTGGTATGCGCCGGCCTCATCTCATTGATGCGTATAATAGTCTACTTTCTTTATCGCAAAGCGGATCCCCATAGTGCCGACATAGACCGCTGGGAAACGTACTTTGTTACTGGTGTAGCCTCAGCGGGAATACTTTGGGGGGTATTGTCTCTCTACTTGTTTCCTGCAGGTTTGATTGCACATCAGGCCTTTATTGCATTTGTGATAGCTGGTATAAGTGCAGGAGCTGTCACTACCCTGTCTGCCTTACAGCTTCCAGCTTTTGCATTTCTTATTCTGAGTGTTACCCCACTGATATTTCGTCTGTTCGAAGCAGGTGGATCAATCGCTACTGCCATGGCTGTGATGATAGTACTATTTCTTATATTCATGCTGGTCAGTGTTCAGCGTAGTTACAAAAATATTTACCAGAATATTGCTCTGCGTCTGCAAAGTCAGATTCAGGAGAAAAAATTGGCTGCAAGCGAAGAGCGCTTTCAGAATCTTGCCAATAATTCGGATCAGGTGTTTTGGTTTATGGGGATTGATCCAGAACAGATGAACTATGTCAGCCCAGCGTTTGAACGTATCTGGGGAGAGTCGGCTGAAAAACTCTATGAAAATCCACGTCTGTGGATGGATAAAGTTCACAGAGATGATCAACACCGTGTTCACAAATCATTTGAATCATGGATTGCCGATGAGAATGAGAACTTCAATATTGAATACCGGATTGTTGATAGCCATGGAGACATACACTGGATTTATGACAGAGGTAGCAAAACGATAGGAGAGCAGGGAGAGCTGATCCAGCTCAGTGGGATAGCTGAGGATATTACTGCAAGAAAACTGGTGGAGCAGCGCCTGCGTAAACTCTCCCTTGCCATTGAACAGACGTGTGAGTCCGTCATCATTGCTGATCGTTCCGGAGTTATTGAATACGTAAACAGGGCCTTTACTCAGATTACAGGTTATTCAGTGGATGAAGCGCTTGGGCAAAAACCCTCAATGCTGAAAAGTGGTAAACAGAGCAGGGAATTTTACAAACAGATGTGGAAAAAAATATCATCCGGTCAGAACTGGAGTGGATCGGTGGTTGATCGACGCAAGGATGGTAGTTTATATCCTGCACTATTATCCGTTGCTCCGATCATTGATGAAACTGGAGAGATCACCCATTTCGTTGGCATTCTACAGGATATGACAGAGCACGATATGCTCGAAGAGAAATTCCGACAGGCGCAGAAAATGGAGTCGTTGGGTACACTGGTTGGTGGTATCGCACATGATTTCAATAACATGCTTGCCGGTATGACCGGTAATCTTTATCTGGCCAGAATGAAACTGAAAGAGATGCCTGATGTGGATGGGAAACTGCAACGGGTCGAGGAGTTGAGTTTCCGAGCATCAGAGATGATTCAGCAACTATTGACCTTTGCGCGCAAAGGTATGGTGGATATGAAACCATTCGGTCTGACCTCTTTTATCAAGGAGGTTTCGAAACTAAGTGAGGCCAGTATTCCCAAAAGCATAGCGTTTGAATTGAGTCTATGCACAGAGGAGCTGGTAGTTCAGGGCGATTCAACCCAGTTGCAACAGGTGATGATGAACTTGTTGAATAATGCGCGTGATGCGGTGAGTGCTCTTGAAGACCCTGAAATTAATCTGAGGCTGGATGAATTCACAGCCGACAAACGTTTCATTGACGATCATCCGGATATAAGTGCGCGGCTGTTTGCGCATATGGTTGTTGAAGATAACGGTTGCGGTATTGCAGCCGCTGATCAGGCGCATGTGTTTGAACCGTTTTACACCACCAAAGGTGTCGGTGTCGGTACGGGACTAGGCCTTTCCATGGCATATGGCGCTATTGATAAGCATGGTGGCATTATTGAAATCGACAGTACCTTGGGGCAGGGCACTGCAATACATATTTATCTGCCACTCAAGGCGGAGCTAGCGTTGATTGAGGCACATCAGGGTGATGAGGAAGTAATCATCGGTCACGGCGAATTGATTCTTGTTGTGGATGATAATGCCAATGTGCGCACTACTGCCCGAGAGGTGCTGGAGAATATCGGTTATCGTATCTTGGAGGCGAAGGATGGACTTGATGCCGTCAATGTATTCAGTGAACAGCGTAGCAATATTGATCTGGTGCTAATGGATATTGTCATGCCAAGGATGGGCGGTGTGAAGGCATCGGAACAGATCAGGGCGTTGAATCCGGACGTTAATATCGTGTTTGCCACCGGTTATGATAAGGATGAGACATTGCAGGATGAAATGCCGGATGGTGAGCAGGTCATTCTCTCTAAGCCGTATTCCATCAGCATCTTAAGCAGAACATTAAGGGATAAGCTGGACGTTTAGAGGCTATCTAGCAGATAAACAACTCAATATAAATCGACAGACATATGACTATATTGACTGCTTTTGGATGGGTATGCTGTTGTTGAACAGATCCAAAAAAATAGTGCAACGTTGCACACAAAGGAACAAGCAAGGGCGCGGCAGCGTTTGTGAATAATACTGGCTAGCTATCCGAACTGTATAGGGCAGGGATGCTAAAGAAACGGAACTAGAACGCTCTGTCGTCCTGCACGATTTCAAGTAAAATTCCATCAGGATCTTTGATGAAGAAATAATCAATGCCGGTGCGCCCGTGTACCACGTTGACTGCATTGGCCAATCCCTGTTTTTGTAGTTGCTCCAGTGCTGCATGAATATCGGCTACGCGCAGACCGAAATGTTTGATGCCTATGCGAGGTAGATCAGTGGCTAACTCTTTAGATGTTATTGGAGCAGCGGAGCTGTTCGTAAAACAGAAGAGTTCCAACAGTAGTTCACCCTGTTTGAGGTGTGCAATCCTGAGCATTTCATCTTCTGCCTGCCAGCGATAGACCGGCTCGAAATTTAATTCGCTGTAAAATGCTATGGATGCATCAAGGTCGGTGACACTCAATGCCACATGATGAAGGCTAAACATGTTCGTAATCCTATTCAGAAAGCATTTGATTAAGCAATAAGTGGAACACCGGCGATGGATTCGTGGAAATAGATCAGGCCGACCACTACTAATGCCGCGCTTACCAGAACGATGAGATCAGTTTTTATTGCCAATGTTCTACCATTAGGTCGTGCTCCGCGCAGGTTGGCTGAAAAGATGTCGAACAGGGAATAGACCAGGAATGATCCGAACAGTATCACCGATGCCAGATCTCCATTGGCTATGAGATGACCGGCAGACCATGCAGTAATACCCCAGAGCATTGGATGCGCTGTAATCATCCGTAAACTGCTTTTCACCTCTGATGAAATCAGACAGTACAGGGCAATTAACATCAACAAACTGGTTATATGTTTGCCCCATGCTGGTGGCTCATAGAGTGGCGTAAATTCGATCTCACGCATGCCATAAATAATCAATATTAAACCTGCTAATGCAATCAGTGCAAAGATGCCCTTAAAGACATTTTCTCCAAGTTTGTATTGTAGTGAGGCATGTAGTGGAGGGATGCTTGGCAAGAAATGTATGGTAAAGAAAATAGATAATCCCAGAATTAGTGTGTCCATAGATTTCATCCCCCCGATGTTTAACTTACAGCTGTTGAATCTCCACATATGCAGTCTGGTACAATACTTTCCGCGTAGCTTGTTTGGGAAAGTATACTGAAAAA
Organism: Mariprofundus sp.; assembly: GCA_021772845.1. Lineage (GTDB taxonomy): Bacteria > Pseudomonadota > Zetaproteobacteria > Mariprofundales > Mariprofundaceae > Mariprofundus. Next base: position 725 of record JAJFLF010000103.1, on the reverse strand, counting down.
CACGTTTTCACCAAATTCACGAAAAAAAGCGTAGTCGGTTGTAGTTTTTGCAATCTGCAGTCATTGACCATACTTGTGCCTGTATCCCAGATCATTGTGGCATAGTTACTGATTCTTGAAGTTGGTTTTTCAAGCGAGTATCCTCTTTAGTGGCTTGTTTTTTTGAGTTTATTTAACAGGAGGGACAACTGATGTTAAATGACAAACGTAAGCAACAAAGAAACCCCGAACCAGCCGAAATGCAGACAGGAAATATTTACAACTGTCGTGATTCGGAATGCTTTGAGGTTCAAATGATAAAAAATATTTCATCTGATGGTATTGCTTTGAAATCAGATGCTTATTTCGAAGAAGGTACGGCTATACATTTGAAACTGAAACGCGAAGAAAAAGTGTATCAAGTATATGGCCATGTTGTGTGGGCGGCCCCTGCTGGAAAAACATCTATTGGAGAAGATACCGGCTTGTCTTATTGGCTTGGTATCAGTTTGGATCATTAACACTCACTAGGCGTGCTGTAATCAATAGTCATCCAGGAAACCTGATTGATGAGGGAGCGTCATGCTTGCTAGGAAAAGGAGACGTTAGTTTTTTGAAGTGTTCTTGAAGCCTTAGCAGGCAGTCAGACCACGGGCCTGGAATTGATCGATAACACGTTTCAGCAGATCAGGGGAGGGTGGTTGAACATCCTTCAGTTGGTATTTATATCCCAATTCATCCCATTT
>JAJFLF010000102.1 GCA_021772845.1 Mariprofundus sp. | reverse complement strand
AGTGCTGGAGAAAACGCCTCATCATAGTGTACCGTGAATGTTAAATCATCAGGTGTATCAGTGCCTGTAACCAATAGATATTCGGACTTGTGGGGGCTTTGGGTATTATCATCCTGAATGAGCTTTAGAGTGAATTCGCAGTCATGTGATGTGAAGGGAGCTCCATCCGACCACTTTAGTCCTTTCCGAAGTTTAAATGTGATTGATTTGTTGTCTTCAGATATTTCCCAGGATTTAGCCAATTGTCCGACTACTTCTAAATTTTTATTATATTTTAATAGTGATAAATATAACTGGCCTGCAATTGAGCTGCTGGAAGAGTCACTAGCCAGCATAGGAATCAGGTTAGTGGCATCACCAATACTGGCACCAACTAGTCTGTCGCCGAGTGCGGGGGTGTCGGCGGCTTTTTCATAATCAGGAAGATTGATCTGCTCTTGTTCAGAGCAGCCAATTAACAGGGCAAGCATGATTAGACTGAGGAATTTAAAATGAATCAGCTTGGACGAACCTTGGCGAACACCCATAAGATATCTCCGGCACGAAGAATATGTTTCAATGAAATCTGATTGGAGCGGGCAATCGCTTTGGGGCTGGTGCCGAATTGATTAGCGATTAACCAGAGCGAGTCACCACTACGCACTTTGTAGCGAATACGATGGCCACCCAACAGTAGCGGGTTATGATCAGCAACAGCCTGAGCTAATCTGTTGGCAGGCACTTTCAGACGCTGACCAATGCGTAAATATTTACCCATGTTCCTGTTCAGGCTTTTCAACGTTTTGACCGAAGTGTTATGGCTGCGGGCAATGTCCCAAAGATTGTCACCATCTTTGATGGTTTGATTGACATAGGTTGGGCCAGCACGGGCGATGTTCTTTTGCATGGTTTCAAAAATAGATACAGGCACATGAATCTTGATTGTTTTATGCAGGTACTGGGCCTGATTCAAGCTTGGGTTGAAACGAAATATCTCATCTTTTGCCATACCGCTAATTTGCGCCAGACGTTCAATATCAACAGGGCTATCTATGGTTAAAACGCGTGTCTGCACCGGTTCAGGGAAATCAAAGGTCTCATCCTGCAAGAGAGCAGCTAAACCAATCACGTGTTGTACATACGCTCGTGTGCCGGTTGGGATAGGCATGTTTTCAAGGCCATCAGAAGCTTTCCAGGATTTTTTTCTTAAACGCTTCACTACTGCATATGGTCCCATATTGTAGGCAGCAATGGCCAGGGGCCAGCTATTGAAACGTTGATACATTTTTTGTAAATAACGAACGGCTGCGGAGGTGGCATCGTTAATGTTTCGACGTCCATTTTTCTCTTTTTCAGAACGAACACCAAGTACATAGGCTGTGCGTGGCATTAACTGCCATAAACCAAGTGCGCCAGCAGGAGAGAGTGCATATGGATCATATGTGGATTCTACGGCAGGCAGGACCTGAAGCGAGAGTGGCGCATCCAACTCTTCGAGTGTGCTCAATAGTCTTTGTCGAACATATCGGGAGCGAATGCCGATTGTTTTCCAGCTATGACGATAGTTGCGCCTGGTCTGTGCTTTAGCCATCTCAATATCTTCAGGGCTGATGCCTTCAAGCAGGGGGTCTACGGGTTGAACGATTAGCACTGGAAAAGTGGGTGGTAACAGCTCATGTGTTTCTTTCTGACCGGTTTCAATCAGCGGAGTAAAGACTAAGGCCGTGCTCGTCTGTTTCTTTACAACTTCTATGGAGTGCTGCTTTTGTGCTGTACAGCTGGCGATTAACAACGTCCCGCTTAGCACACAAAAAATGTGTGCTAAGCGGATATGTGCTTTAGGAAGACATTGAAAGAAGGTCATAGAATTTCGGAGAAGGATCAATGTGACACTTAAAAGAGATCTTCGTAATCCGCATCTTCATATTCTTCATCTTCTTCCTGTGCATCAACCAGAGCATTGCCCAGCAGTGTGAGTGCCAAAATTTTGCTCTCTTCTTTTTTGCGGGCATCAACTGGAATGATCATGGTGTCGCCAAGGTTAAGCAGGGTTTTAAGCTCTTCGATGCTTTTAGCGCCTTCCATGTCCTGTTTGGTCGCACCGACAACAACTGGCAAATCAACGTTTTTCTGGAAATATTCAAACATTTTTGTCATTTCAACGAGAGAATCATCAGAGGTGCTGTCTACCAGGAAGATTGCGCCAATTGCACCCTTGGAGAGGATATTCCACATGAAATTAAAACGAGATTGACCCGGGGTGCCGAATAGATGCAATTCAAGTGTTTCATCAATTTTGAGTATGCCAAAGTCAAGCCCGACAGTAGTCATGCTTTTGAGTTGGGAAACATGATCGGTTGCAGCTACGTCGGTTGCGGCAACTTGTGAATCACTGAGGTTTTGTACCATCGTGGTTTTACCTGCATTCACCGGTCCTGTGATTACAAGTTTAACGATCTGTTTGGATTCTTCCATTATAGCCCCCTGATGCGCATGATGATTTTGCTGAGGAGACCGACTTTTTTGCCTCTCGTCGTAGGTGTTGCTTGTGCTTTGTTGCCATAGACTCGTTGGGCGGCGTTATGGCTCTTCTCACTCTGTTTGGAGAGCGGTGCAATAAGTCCCAAAATGTATGTTGCCATCATAACTCTAAGTCTTACGATTTCATCGAGAGAGTTATCTGCTTGAGAGATGTAATGCTGCATGCGGAATACGCCATTATGCTGGAATTGCATATGCATTTTCATATATGATGCATTATCCTGAAATGCATAGCGGTTCATAGGGAAAAGACGAACCATTAGCGGTGGCAGTCGCATGGTGAAGCTGAGTAGTACAGCGCGCGTTTCTGCGTCAAACTTATAACCAGCCAAGGCTGATGAGATTGCCTGTGGTGCAAAAATACGCAATTTGCTTGCCTGACTAAGATCGACATCGTTGACCACCGTCACTGACTGAGATTTAAAAACATCCCTCAGCGCTTGAGCTACTTCGATCGGGGTGCCAGCAAAGCCAGATCTGTCGTAATATACGCTCTTCGTTTGGTTGCCCACGGTATAATCAACGCGAGCAGGTTGCTGGCTGATGATCAT
>JAJFLF010000101.1 GCA_021772845.1 Mariprofundus sp. | reverse complement strand
TATGGAACGCGGCAATTGAAGCAGATAGCGATCAATCTACGGTGGGTATTTTTTTCGATGAGCAAAACATGCCTGCAAATGTAGATTTTTTCAACGCGATTACTGCTTAAAAGAGCTGCTGAATGAGATCGTTAAACATTGAGTTACAAAGGTTGTTATTACGATTACGCAGTAATATTAGATAGGTCCTCTATAGTTTAATTACTTCAATAGCATTTATAAGATTGGATATTTCACCACCTGCATCATATTTGAACGTTACCTGAAACTGATCGCCAGCCTTGGCATCAACAGGTTGTTTAATAGGAAGAATTAAATTCATATTCATCCAATCAATAGTATTACCCTGTTCGAGATTCATGGCCATAATGTTTTTCGTAATAAAACGAAGCGCTTTAAAAGAACCCTGTTCATTGATTGAGAGTATTCCATCAAAACTTAATTCAATGGGATTATCATTTTGATATTCTAATATGGCGTAAGGCTTGGGATGACCCAGAGACAGATATCGATCAGATAGAGCCCCCGGATCTTCAAAGAAGGCGATGGGGGCCTGATATCCCTGAAAGCAAAAGTCTGCAGAAATTGGTTCAACACCTAATATTGAAGCATTGGGAATGAATACGGGTAGCTGTTCACCAAACCGCTCACGGTAGCGTTGTTTAAATGATTCGATAACTTCCAGTTGTTTTTCGCGTAAGAGAGCGGAATGCAACATTTCACACACAACCACATCAACAGGTTCAGGAGGCAGGTACTGACGGGCATCACCCTGAACCAGTTCAACTTTATCACCGCAACCATTTTTAGTTAATAAAGCTTTAGCGCATTCAACCAGATCCGCTTGTCGTTCTACGCTGTAGACTTTCGTTGCCTTTTGGGCGGCGAGAAAGGATAGAACGCCAGTGCCAGCTCCCATGTCCAGGACTTTACCTCCATCGGGAAGCAGATAATTCAATGCAGCTTCAAATCCGCTCATTCGTGCTTCATCTTCCAGCATCTGGAAATGATAATGAATAGGAATGTATTGACCGAGTAAGTTATCAGCTTCAGTAATGGAAGGATTATGAATGTCGGAGCTTGATGGTGAATCTGCATTGTAAGTCATTTGATGTACTATAAAGAGAATTTCCCATAAATCAAAATAGTTTTATATAAAAAACTGGAGTTTAAATATGCACGAGTATGATATTGAGGAAAGTTAAAGTGATTAATGCGTATATTGATTCAAGTAGCTTGTTTTAAATAAGTTTCATTATTCATGAGATGACAAGAATAACGATCTGATCTAAGATTGTGCCTATGAAGCGCGTGGATAATATTTCAGGTAGCTGTCTATGTGGGCAGGTTCGTTATGAAATCTCTGCTACGATGGGGCCGATCACACATTGCCATTGCCCAAGTTGCCAAAAGGCTCATGCCAGTGCTTTTTCTTCCATTTCGGCGGTACCAATAGATGGACTGAAATTTACGGCAGGGGAAAAGCTACTTAAATATTATGAATCATCAGTTGGAAAGAAACGTTACTTTTGCAGTCATTGCGGTTCGCAGATTTATGCGAAACGGGATGATCAAGAACATTACATTTTCCGTATGGGCACAATTGATGGTGATCCGGGCATTCGGCCTGCCCAGCATATTTTCACATCTTACAAGGCTCCCTGGTACAATATTCATGATGATATTGCTGAATATTCAACATGGCCTGAAAAGGATGCAGGTGTTTGTTCAGGTTTGTCAAAAAACTATCAGCCGCTGTTTGAGGACGTTCGATCTGCTCTGCATCATGCTGTGAGAAAAGGGACTGTTACATCTCTGTTATTGTTAGAGATCAGTGGTGAAAGAAAACAGTCCAATCGTGCGCCTCTTCACGATGGCTTTTGCATGACTGATATAAAAACACAAATCAGAAAAAATATTCGTGATTCAGATTCAATTACCCTGCTTGATAGTATCTATGCTGTGCTGCTGCCTTACACAGACAATGGTGCTGCAATCATTCTGGTTGAACGTATTCGCAATGCTATGAAAGAAGTCACCCAGCAAAGTGGGCTCGATTTATATATTGGAGCAGCCACCCTGCATCCGGATCAGATGAACAGAGATGGAGGAGATATTGGTCATCTGATTACAATGGCGGAAAATGCACTGAGTACTCAAAAGCTTGATAGGTAACACGGTAGCACCTTTTCTTAAGAGGACTGTTTTTGCGTATTCAATACCCCTCTGTTTAGAGTCTACATGCGCTCGATTTTATTGCCGAATTACTGTATAATCTATTGAAACGTGTTCTTTCGATTGTTCAATGTGCCGGAGGTAACCATGGAAGATCTCAAAGGTTCAGAAGCGTGGCGAATATTCAGGATCATCAGTGAATTTACCGAAGGGTTTGAAAAACTTGAAAATCTTCCTTATTCGGTAACCATTTTCGGGGCGGCGCGAACGCAACCGGGAGATCAGTATTATGAAGACACCGTTGAGATGGCAAAAAAATTAGCCAGTGAAGGTTTTGGTATTATCTCGGGTGGTGGACCGGGCATTATGGAAGCAGCCAATAAAGGTGCGTCAGAGGGTGGTGGAAAGTCAGTTGGACTGAATATTAATTTGCCACATGAACAGGTCGCCAATCCATATCAGAATATCTCCATGCATTTTCGTTATTTCTTTGTGCGAAAGGTAATGTTTGTGAAATACTCCATGGGTTATGTCTGTATGCCCGGTGGATTCGGTACTCTCGATGAGTTCTTCGAATCCTTAACGCTGATGCAAACGCAAAAAGCTTATCCGTTGCCGCTGATATTATACGGCACAGAATTCTGGCAGGGCATGTTGGACTGGATTCAAGGCAAAGTGCTCGAGGCTGGATATATCACTCCTGCTGATTTGGAGCTCGTGACTATCACGGATGATCTGGATGAAGCCGTTGAAATTATGTGCAAACACCGTGCCTGGAAATTACATCAGGTTGAGCTGGCAGGTTCCCACTGTCTGGATGTTTAAAATCTTGAAGGCAGATTAGCGAACTTACAGCTTTATGGCGTAGATTGATGTGCTGCGATATTTATAAAGAAGGACGGGTGGGGATGCACCAGACAAGGCATAGGCCTCAGAGATTTACTATAATGATGATACGCGACGATATGCTCGTATCACAATCGCATAGGGGCGATTGACCATGCCACGATTTATTATTGCAGGCAGTGTGGTTGGTCTTGGTTTGTTTGCTATTGCAGCCTTTATAGTGGGGTGGTTTGGATTGTCGTCGATGATGGGGGCACTTAGCTTGGCTGCTCTGGGTGTAATCGTGATGGTCTATGTCTGGGATAGCTATGCGATGCTGTATGATTTACCCCTGCGGGATAAAAGTAAGGAAGTGGTGGATACGAAAGAGGTGGAAGCTCGAGCCTACAGCATACTTGGTTTAGGCGATTCAGTGCAACTCAATGGTCTGCGATATGTTGAAGGGGAGAAACTGTGGCTTGGTCAGTCTCATGCGCTTTGGTTCGGTTGCGTAGTTGTAGCCATATTGTGCATATTTCTAAGTGCAGCGATTATTGTTCAGGAAGGGAAATTCAGTGGTGTTGACGGGATATTTATAGGTATTGCAGCGTTATTGTTCATGTTGGCGGTTCGTCTTTTTTCCGGTCGCTATCAAGTGCACTGCCTGGATTTGAGGCAGGGGATATTTGTTTGTGATGATGGTAGTCAGTTACACTTTTCAGATGCGTTGATTGAGGTACGCTGCATCGATGATTCTTTACCAGAGACAGGCGCGGAAAGGCGCTATGAACTGCTGCTGTGCTGGCCAGATGCTTCGCTGGAGCTTCTCTTGTTCATTTTGGGGTATGAGAGCGATGCCAAAGATTACGCGACACGTATGGCGCAGCTGACTGGAGCACAGATTGGAAAGGTGGACACAGGCTCCTAGTAGCTGCGCTTTAGATTTAGTTGTGCTTATGTGTTGTCATTAACCTATCAGTATGAAGATAAACCGAGATGGCTGATTAATAATTCGCCCGCTTCCGTCTGCCTTTAAACAGATCATCAGTAATAATTCTTTTTTCTAACCATTGCGCCCATTTTTCGGCTGCTTTTTTCTGGCTGAAACATCCACACTGCAGGGAGTGGTTTTTGAACCATACATGCGCTTTATAATAGCACTTCTGACTTTCATTATCTTCTTTGATGAATACCATTTTAACTCCTTCAGCGCATAAGTATATCATGATATACTTATGCG
>JAJFLF010000011.1 GCA_021772845.1 Mariprofundus sp. | reverse complement strand
GGGGCGAAGTTCATTGGCTTGACGATTTTCACGCATGATTGGTTCCTTGGCATTTTAGGTGGTTTGAAACAGCTGACCAGCTCGTCAGTGAGCTGGTCAGAGTGATTATCTGTTGGCGATCCAGTTGTTCAGCGCTTCTGCAGTTCTTGGCGCACCACTCATACGACGGCCATCGCCAGCGATGATGGCTGGAGTGCCATGAATGTTCAGTTTGTTTGCTACAGCAGCGATATCATCAAGAGGGGTTTTGCATGATGTGTTGGCAGCCTGACGTGACTTTTCATCAGCCAGTTGGCCATCGAGCATCACGTTCAGCATCATTTTATGCTGATCTTTACTGCACCAGATGGCTTCGGACTTTTTACGCGCATCGGGATGTAGCTGGGTGAGTGGGTAGAGGAAGGTGTATACCTTCACGCCTTTGACCTCTTTAAGTGTTTTTTCCAGACCTTTGCAATATGGGCAATCAGGATCGGTGAAAACGGCGATGCTCTTTTTCGCATTTTTGTCACCGGATACGATGGCTTTATCAAGGGGGAGAGTGCTCCATTCTACACGGTTGATGTCTTCCAGACGTTGTTGGGTGAGATCTTTCTGTTCTTGCATATCAAGGATGTGGCCACCGCGCATGAGATAACGACCAGTGCTGTCGGAATAGAGAATCTGCGTACCTACCTGCAGTTCATATAGTCCCGGCATGGGTGAACCTTTAATAGCAACGATGGGAACCATCGGTAGTGCTTTACGAATCTGCTCAGCTGTTTTGCTGTCAATAGCAGTTGTCTCGGCTGCCATAGCTGCCGGTGTGGATAACAACATCATCGTGATCATCAGTAATAAAGTGCGCATGTGAACTCCTTAAATCTTAAATATGTTGGCGACATCATGCAGTGAGATTAGCGGACTGTGAAGAGCATAAGTTCCGCGCATAGGTGTAATTCCTCGATGCCAACGATTTGTGTGAATAGCCTCTAGTGTGAGAGTTGCATTGTGAATGCTTTGTCGGCCCAGTCCTGTGGCCCCAGATGGTGTTGGCTGATGCTACCATCGGCAGCAATAAGCAGAGTGGTGGGTAGGCCGCGAATGCCCAGTTGCCTGGCCTGATCTGAATCGCTGAGCAGGACAGGTATATTGAGATTTTGTGATGAGAGAAAGGATACAACTTCGCTGATATTATCATCGAGTGAAACCGGGATGGTCGCGACATCGGGATGCGCATTGAGCCATGCTGAAAACTCAGGCAGTTCAGATTGGCAGGGCGGGCACCATGAGGCCCATACATGCAGCACGACTGGCGTTCCTTTCATTTCCGATAGTTGATGTGTTGTGCCCTTATGATCTACCCATTGAAATTCAGCGGCCTGAGCTGGTATCCACGTAAACATGAGTAAAACCATTGTGATTAAATATTTCATCATATCTCCTTTGTCTCGGTGGTCGTCTGATCATATGAAATCTTGCAACTGGAAATGGTTGCTCCATGATTGCCTTCATGCGTAGGTGTTTTTCTCTCTTCATTGTTGCGACGTTGCTGTTTGTCAGCAGTGTACCGATGATTAGTGAGGCAGCAACGTGTGATGTGGATGCAGAAGCAAGCATGAGTGCTGTGCAGATGGATCATGATGTTGTGAATGAACATGCGGCGAAGATGGTCGCTGATCTACCCTTAAACCGCATTGAATGCGGATGCGGTTGTCATCGCAGTATTGATGCGTTGCCACACTTGCTGGCTCCGCATGCTTTTTCTATAGATATTCTTAATAGTGATCTCTCTTTTATCACCCTTACAGCGCAGGTCTCTTTGCCACTGATTAGCGAGCCTGTTCGGGTTCAAGTTCCCCCTCCACGAGTCTGATTGTTTCTAATTCCAGATCATCGTTTAAGCGATGTTCTGTTGGTGCCTCTTCAGCTCTCTTCTGATGCTGTTGGAAGCCATGAACTAAGAATCAAATTAAACATCGTGGAGATAATAATGAAAAAAATACAGATAGTGTGTCTGATGCTGGGGCTGTTTGTCCTGTCATTACCACAGCAGGCAGAAGCTTATATGGGCATTTGCTGTGGCAAGTGCGGCGGTAATATGCCAATGAATATTGCTGGCGGAGGTGTGCCGGAAACCCATGAATTCCGTTTCAAGATCAATCCTGAGTTTATGCGTATGCAGGGTTTGCGCAGTGGTATCAGCAGTGTTGATGGTAACAGCCTGCTCGGTATGCCGGTAATGATGGGAAGTCCGACAGGCAAATATATGGCTGTGCAGGAGCGCATGGATATGAGCATGCTTAACCTTTCGGCTGGTTATAGTTTCAGTGAGCGATTCTTTGCAGGCATCATGGGTATGTACACCAAAAAAGATATGGATATGCGTTTTAGCTCTATGATGCAGACCATGACTGGTCAGGCTGGTTTTACGATGAAATCACAGGGTATGGCTGATACGATGCTGATGACTAAATACCTGCTCTGGGCTGATGATATATTGATTCCGAGCAGCCAGGTTTCATTGTTTGCCGGTGTGAGTCTACCCACTGGTTCCATCAGCAAACGCAATAGCGAACATCCATTGGCGATGCGCAAAACAGAGCTATTGCCTTATGGCATGCAGTTGGGAACCGGTACCTACGATCCGACAGTGGGTCTGTTATATCAGGGTTCAAGCTCACCGATGTGGTGGGGACTCAATGGCATGTACACGGCGCGTGTGCATGATAACAATCAGGGTTATCGCCGTGGTAATACGGGGAAGGTAGATGCATATCTGATGTATCAGCCGCGAGTCGATACTGTATTAGAGTTTCAATTGAATGGTAAGTGGGATGGTAAGATAAAAGGGCAGGCCAATGAAGCGCTATCCGGTGCATCTGGGCATGCTACGCAGGGCAATGCTGCTTCACCATTTATGACACCGTTATGGGATACCAACAATTATGGTGGCACACAGCTGTTTGCGACCACCGGTGTGCAGTGGCAGCCCATGCCATTTAATATTATTAATGTGCAGGTGAGTGTGCCGCTCTACCGCAGGCTTAATGGCGTGCAGATGGAGACGGATTGGCGGGTCTCTTTAACCTGGTATGTTGAATTGCCAACGGGTAAAAGTATCCGTTCCAATAAACTCGGGTCTGGCCCCAGTCATTTGGGGTTTTAGGAGGTCATGATGAGAAAAATAGTGATGATACTTCTTTTTTCTGTGATGTCGCCAGGTTTGGCGTCTGCTGAGATTCCTGATGCAAACTCCCCGGATGCACAGGTCTATGCAAACCATTGTGCGAGTTGTCATGTCTTGCCACATCCGGCCCGGCTGGATTGGCAGGGTTGGCGCAATATGCTCTATTTGATGGAGAAGCGTATGGATGAGCGTGGTATGGATAAACTAAGCAGTGAACAGTGGCAGGCGATTGCCCGTTATGTGAAATCACATGCGCGTTAACTGCATAGGGTTTGAAGGCTTGCGCATGAAAACGCTGATATTGCTGGTGGTGGCATGGGCGGGATTGACCCAGACTGATATTGTCGCAGTGAATCTTGCTCATGCTGATGTCATGGCGGATTTTGGTGTAGTGCAGCCCAAGACCCGTATGTTGGCTCCGGACTTTTCCCTCAAAGGCGTGGATGGCAAGGTGCGTAGTCTGTCATCTCTGCGAGGCAAGTCAGTGATGTTGCACTTCTGGGCGACATGGTGTGCGCCATGTCGTCAGGAGATGCCTCTACTGCACGGTTTGAGTAAAGAATTGGAAGATGATGATGTCGTACTGTTATGTGTGAATGTGGATCGTGGTAATCAGGCCGGTGTGAAGGATTTTATGGGAGCGATCAACCCTGATTTTAATACGCTGCTTGATCCTGAAGGTGATGTACGCAATGCCTACTCGATACGGGCGTTGCCGACGACTTATTTGATTGGCCGTGATGGTAAGCTATCCGGTTTGATTATGGGGGAGCGTGACTGGAGCAAGGCTGCACCTGCTTTGCTTAAAGCGATGCAGGCCGACATAAAAGGCGTTGCGGAATAAGTTGTCGCGCGTGTGAAAAACCACAATTCGCGTGTGATAGCTTGCCGTGACTCAAATACACTCTTGTAGAAGTGATGATGAATCAGGACGAATAACCCTAAGGCTTGCGTTTTCCTGAATGCGCATGATAATTCGCGCACAGATTAAATCCGGCTTATTCAGAGCGGTGGAGGGTGCAGGCCCTACGAAACCGCGGCAACCGCCCAAAGATACCTATATGGAATCCAAGGGGAATGGTGCCAATGCCTGCCTGAGAAGTTTACTTCGAGGGAGCGATGATGCGGGTTGTTCGTTTGATGCACTCTTTGCGTGTATTTTATCCTTCAACCTTCGCTGTCATTGCGGAGGTTTTTTTATGTCTGCTTTTTGCGCAGACTTAACCTTGCTCTGAATGCCGTCATGGAGTTTGATGAATGAATATTGTACGTGCTTTGAAATGTCGTGAATGTGGTCAGGAATATGATATCGAGCCGACTCATGTCTGTGAGTTTTGCTTTGGACCGCTGGAAGTGGTGTACGACTACGAAAAATTGGATGGTTATTTCACCCGTGAGTTGATTGAGTCGCGTCCGCAGACTATGTGGCGCTATAAAGAACTGCTGCCAATTAATGATGATCCTACTGTGGGTGCTCAGAATGGTTTCACGCCGTTGGTGCGTGCAAAACGTCTTGAAAAAGTGCTTGGTGTGAAAGAGCTCTATATCAAAAATGATTCAGTCTGTTATCCGACGCTCTCATTTAAAGACCGTGTGGTATCCGTTGCTCTATCCAAGGCTGTTGAGTTCGGTTTTAAAACCGTAGCCTGTGCTTCAACCGGTAACCTGGCGGGTTCTGTCGCAGCCAATGCTGCAGCTGCGGGCTTGGAATCATACGTGTTTATTCCACATGATCTGGAACAGGGTAAAGTGCTAGGTGCAGGCATCTTTGGTA
>JAJFLF010000002.1 GCA_021772845.1 Mariprofundus sp. | reverse complement strand
TCGGCGAATTGTCTTACAGCAATGTTGGTGCGTTCAAGTAATGTAATGTTTTTGTGGCGTGTATCTTTTTTGATGCGCGCAAAGGTCTCATCCACCTCTGTCTCAGGGCCTTCGAGGACCTGCATGAAGGTACCCTCGCTGTAGATCAAATGGCCAGATATGCGTCGCTCAGTATTATTTGCCCTGCATTTAGCCAGCAATCCGAGCAGTTCCTTTTCATCGAAGGGGTTGTTTGCGATACTGACATAAACGATACGAATCATAAGGGCTCCGTTGCGCTGCTGCTGATCAAATATGATCAATTTTACTTCTCACGAAGTCAAGGTCAGTTGGTTTAATCATTTGAATATCCGAAAACGCATGGTGCTTTGCAGAGCTTTGCCCGTGGTTCATCTCTACTGCTGCATCATTCATCAACAGTTCATTGATGAATCACTACTCTCCATTGCTGAAAACTGTATAATACGAACAGGCCAAACATCATAGCGAGGCTAATCCATGCACCAACCATCCCGACATGCCTGAAAGAATTACGCCTGAACTGAGTGTGCGTGCCATCGAATGTGGCATTTTCATTACGGGAGAGTCGAGCAAAACAAGTCTGGTTAGGAAGATTCAGGTTCATGATAAGCATGAGCCATGTTTTAGAACGGATATTCGGGAGATCTGCGGAGAGACGTGCGAAACGTGTGAATGGGCGAATGATTGCAAACATTATCTTATTGCATCCTGGAAACGTTAAAGACCACAAACACTCACGTAGTCATACGGTTCAAGCATCTGTTTTAGTCGTCATTCCGGACTCTGATCCGGAATCCAGAATCACTGCACACAATCCCTGGATACCGTGTCGTGGCACGGCATGACGATCTGAAGCAGGCAGAATCTGTTTGGTTGTCATTCCGGACTCGATCCGGAATCCAGAGAATCATTGCACACAACTCTGGATACCGTGATGAGCATTCACATTCCCTCACAAATAGCGCATACTTCTTCTATGAATCATCCTGACATTGAACCGCGCATCCTTGATGAATGGCAGGAGATCACAAACCTCGTTGCCAACTTATGTAATGTTCCAGCTGCGCTTGTGATGCGTCAAAATATCGAAAGCATGGAAGTGATGTCCGGTTCACAACATGTCGATTCACCCTATAAAGCCCATGAAACCGCCCCACTGCATGATGAGCTCTATTGTGAAACAGTCATCAAAACTCAGAAGCCTCTGCATGTAGCCAACGCACTGAAAGACCCAGATTGAGATCACAATCCCGATATAGAGCTCGGCATGATCTCTTATTATGGCGTACCCATTAACTGGCCCGATGCATCACACTTTGGCACGCTCTGCATACTCGATGAGGTTGAAAAAAACACTTCTGATGAAGAGCAGATGCTCATCAAACGATTCGGCCATATTCTCGAATTAACTCTTGAGCTGGTGGCTTCCAATCACCAACTGGAAAACAAAAACAGCGAACTTAACAAAGCGATCTCTACGATTAAAACCATCACTGGAATCGTGCCTCTATGTGCCTGGTGCCACACGAACATCAAAGATAAGAGTGGTGAATGGATCAGAATTGAAGAATATTTTGAAGATCATACCAATGCCCACTTCTCGCACGGCATGTGTGACAGCTGCAAAACAACATTTAAGAAGAAAATCCCAGACACTTAAACACGTCGAAACAGATCATCGGAATCGAGGTTCAGGTCTATCATTGCGGGCCTTTAGGGTCAGGTCTTGAATCATGAATTACTCTACTGGCTTTACATGCTTGCAGTTAAATCAATCAGGAGCTTAAGCGTCAGGAGTCCTGCAAAAGCAAAAAGTGCATATGCCATTTTCCTTCTCGCCGCATAACTCAATGTGATTTTAGTATGCTCTTCAAAATAGCTTGCTTTTGACATGACATGCCTCCTTTTAGACAGATAAAAGGCTGCAATGATAAGAACATCAAAAATGTAACTGACATCACGTTATAACAGCTTGAGGCAAATTGACGCAGCTGCTCACTGTTCAATCAAAACACTAACTGCTGATTGAATAAGCCGCGATTTTACTCATGTGCGTATATGAGAGTTTCGATTCTTCATGCCACCCGTTAAACGTATCCTGAATGGCTGTCAGGTCGCGTTTGGACGTCGGGTTATCTTTGATGTTCAGACCACTATTCTGCAGACAACGGATCACATCTTTGCTCAGATAAAAACTATCTTTACCCACATTACGTAAAAAGCGCTGGCCGCTGTTACCACCCAATCGGGAACCGCGTTTTTTCAACAGATCCAACAGACCGATCAGATCTGTTGTGGGCCAGTCAGCGATGAACTGGGCAAAACTGCCGGTCTCCAGAGCGATATCTTCGATAAACTGCGCATTGGCCCGTACCGAGCTTATTTTCAGGCCGTTACGAACGATGCGTGCATCCTGTCTGATCTCATCCCAATCCTCGGGCAGCAGTGCCAGAATCTCATTCACATCAAAACCGTGAAACACCTCTTCAAAGCCCGGCCACTTCTGATTAATCACCCGCCAGACAAATCCCGCCTGAAACACACAACGTGTCATTTCAGCCAGAAAGCGACTCTCATCCAGATCTGCAACGGGTTCCGGAATGATTGTATCCGCCAGCAGCAGACTGAGTTCATTCACCCCGCCCTTATGCTCAACCGCCCGATAATAAACTTCCTCAAATTTCACTGTTATCCCCCTGCCCTATGACCATGACTTCTAACAGTAAGATCGTTCATAGCAAAATCAATCGAACCTAACCCACTGCTGTCCTACTTAAATGACTCCGTACCCCAGAGTACCTTCTCTGCCTTTGGCATTCACCGTGTCATACCCGACCTGATCGGGTATCCAGAAAAACGTTAAAACAACTGGATTCCCGCCTTCGCGGGAATGACGATTATGGATAAAATATTGTAATGTCCAATGAGCTTCGCAACAACTCAACCTGTTGTTGCGTAAGACCTCCAAAGCATACATTGAATTTTATGTGGCACAGCAGTGAACCTAAGCCCTTCGATTCTACAGGCTGGAAACCGTTTCAAAATTCAAGAGCTGATCTCAGCATCCCCAAACTGATCGAGCATCATCGATTCATAGAGGTATAAGGGGCGCCCTGACGCCTTCACTGTCTTGATGTATTTTTTAACTGCCGGATCACCAGGGGGTACCCACTCGCAGCCTGTTTTCTTCGCGTAAATATCGACAGGGGTATATTGCGCAAAAACCTCTCTGTATTTCATCGTTTTAATAACATAAACCACAATACAGGTTGCAATAACCAGAGAAAACCATACTGGAGATCTGTCCCACGATAACAAAAGATATGTTGTTGGAAACACAAAATATATTGAGACACTTACCATCAGGAATTTCACCAGGGTCTGGTTACTATCCCGCACGTCGTCCTCATGATATGGATCGTTAATATTAAATTCTCTGATTTTAAACATCATTAATATTTATCCTCTAAATTCAACCAATAGCGCGTACTCTTCAACGTCCCTGTTCGTGTCAATGCAGCAAGTTCCATCAGCTTCTGCAAATCTCGTGTGGCCGTTGCACGAGATGTTTGTGTGATGCTGACATAATTTTCAGCCGAAAGTCCGCCCTTAAATCCCTCCAGCCCTTGTTTAAACATTCTGTTAAGAACCTTCTCCTGCCTTGCATTCAGCTGACCACGAACACGATCAAACAGCTTTGTTTTGTTGATAAGGAAATTAATAAGGGTTTGGGAGTAACAGATCGCTTCGAAAATCGTATCGGCAAAATAGGTTATCCAGGATGTCACATGCAAGGTATGGTTATGACTGTTCAACTGAGCGTAATAACCTTTCTTGTGCTTCTCAATAACATGCGACAAAGCAATCAATGTCGGTTGCTTCAAACTTTGTGCCAGTACTTTCTCACTCAATGCTCTGCCGATTCGACCATTACCATCCTCAAACGGATGGATGGTAACAAAATAGTGATGTGCCAGGCCTGCACGTGTTAATGCAGGTAGCGGGCGACTGCCATCAGGTCCCGTATCATTGAACCAATCCACAAAACTCGCCATCTCACCCGCTAATGATGATGAAGGCGGTGCTTCAAAATGAACTTTAGGGTTATTGATGTAACCGGAAACAACCTGCATCGGCTCTTCACTTGTGCGATAACATCCAACATCATGCAGATCTCTACGCCCCATCATCAGCTTATCATGCCACTGAAACATCGTTTCATGGCTAAGCGATTGATCAAAGTGATGGTAAAGATCGAGCATCATTTCAGCCATGCCCTGCTCGGCAGGAGGAATACGCTGTCTATCTGTTGCCAAACCGAAGTGACGGCGAATAGATGATTGCAAGCTATCACGATTAAGCATCTCGCCTTCAATCTCTGAGCTTTTCATCGCCTCATCAGTGATCAATTCAATGGTCAATTCGATTTTATCACTTTCATTAAAATGCGAAAAAGCACCAAGCAACTTCCCTGCTTCAAGCAGAAATATCTCTTCCTGTTTTTTAATCTGAGTTGCATCATAACTGAACTCAGGCCACTCTTTTTGCTGCCAATTCCACATCATGAGGCATAAACTGAAGATTTATAGCTCATAAATCAACTTATCATGAGTTATAAAGCAGGATTTTATAGCTCATCATCACGAAAGGCATACTCAGATTCATACAAAACAATCCTCTTAAAAGCCCATTTTCACCCTTAAAATGGGCCCTTTTAGCAGGTGATTAAGCTGTTTGAAAATATTTAAGTTATTAAATCAAGAGCTTAACTTGGAGAACATTGGTCTGACCCGAAGTTAAGAAGATCGTCATGCCCGGCTCGATCGGGCATCCATAAAGTGATGACGTAAGTGGATTCCCGACGACTCGGGAATGACGCGCGGTAAGAAGGTGAATGCCGCATGTGGCAGAGAGGCGCCCTGGGGTATGACGTGTGGAACTGATGAAAAACTCAGTAGTAACGTGGATTCAGAATCAGAAATATGCGCGGTACTCGATAGAGACTGAATCGGCATAGAGGCCAAATTCACTTTGAATCAACGCAGCCTGTGTTTTTCTGCCGGTCGATAGCGTGCCGCTGATCGCAATCTCTGATTCATCGGTGAGTGAATAGAGCCCGTATATCGCCACCAGTGCCGATTGATCTACCCAGTTATAGATCGTTGTAGCGTCCCCTGTGAAGAGCGGGGTAAATTCATAACTGGCACCGAATGCGCTGTACTGTTTTGCCAGATACAGGCTTTGAGAGAGCTGTCCGATTTGATAATCAGCACGGTTTGCAACACCCGCACCATGATAGAACTGTTCAAAGCGCAGGCTGAGACTGTTTTCCCAGCGATGTTCCAATGCCAGCGCGATTTCAACCCTGCGCTTAAGACCAGCCTGATCCGGCATCACAACATGCCCCTCTGCCCGAATACCCAACCAGTCGAACAGTTCACCCTGAAGGTCACCACCGAGAATAATATTTTTCTTCACCGAACCCGCCAGCATCGCGAACTCAAAATCAGCAATGAGCGTCGAAGCGCGCGCTATATACGCGTGCCTGGCACTATCAGGTCGATTACTCCAACCGTTATCACTCACCGTACTACTGCTGTAACCCAGCACGGTTATCAGGGATAACTGCGACAGATCACCGACTTGAATATCGGCACGCACGGCATCCACACCGGGTTTGTAAGCACGAAAGAAGGTCTGGGCTGCAAACGGAGCAAAGAAGTCGTTGGGGGTAAAATAATTGGTGACAGCAAGATTCACCGGTTGGCGCCCTACTTTGATATTCAAGCGCTCTGTAGATAGCTGCAGGTTCACCCTGTCCAGAATCAGGTGTGACTGTTTAGAGTCAAAACTCCAGTCCAGATAATCACTGCGCTCCACCCCTCTCAGCGTGGCAAAACGGGCACCGCCGGTCTGCAGTTTCAGCGGCACATACGACTGTTCAGCATGCAGTTCAAAGGAGAAAAGATCAGATGAAGCATCGAGCATCAAGCGCCCTGAAGCCGACAGACCAGATATTTTTTTTCGATTATAAAACAAGTTGTTATCGGGATTGGTTAAACTTAAACCGGAGCCCATTATAAGACCTCGCAACTCAGCCTGACTCTCTTCACCCTGCCATGCATAGAATGCCGATGCCGGCTGCGAAAAAGCAAGCAGTAACAGGAACAGCACCACTGGATAAAGACGTTTAGAGAGAAACTGGTTCATGGCTTCCTGCCAATAATATTCACCACGACCATGTGGTTCACCTGCGGTTCCACTTGCGTCATCCCCGAATGATTATATCGGGGATCCATACAGAGAAATCTCATTAAAATACCCTGAGTGTTATTAGTTTTCCAACTATTCCACACGTCATTTCCTAAGGTTTTATCGGGCAAGGTGAATGGCGAGGCCAGAGAGAGCCCCCTGAGGGAAATCCATATCTTGAAAGTGGATCCCCGATACAACCATTCGGGGATGACGAGACTTTGAGCACACTGACACTGACAAATAATAACCCACTTTTTAATCCGCTTGCCCAGGGAATCCACAGTCATTGAATCGATTCCCATAAATCCAGCCAATTTGAATTATTCTGTTCAATCAGATTTATTTTCCACTCACGGTTCCATTTTTTTAATTGCTTCTCGCGAGTAATAGCTGCTTCCATAGTTTCATACTGCTCGTAATAAACCAGCATGTGAACATGGTATTTTCCTGTAAAACCTTTAACCGCATCATTTTTATGTTGCCAAATGCGTTGAATAAGATTGCT
>JAJFLF010000001.1 GCA_021772845.1 Mariprofundus sp. | reverse complement strand
ACGGCCAAAGAATGAACGAACTCGCCACACCGCAATATTGTGAGTTAACTCTAACCGTTACGGCCTAGCTCTAGTGTTAATGTTTTCACTGCAAGGCCATAAAACAAACTATCTTAACCTAGTTGTCTGTCTTAAGACGGAGATTCAATCAATGAATAACTCTTAGATTACAAATAGTAAATACAAAGCAAATGACGCTAGAAATGAATATGAAAATAATTTATTTATCTTTGTTTTTCCATATGGATTAATAACCCCTAAAAAACCCAAGAAAAAAGTAACAAAAAATAGTATAGGAGAGGTTTCAAATATTGGTTTATATATCAATGCAAAAGTTATAGATAAAACACTACAACTTAATATGAAATTATGCTGAGCAATGGATGCTAATTTTTCTTTGAGCCTGAAAGAGTCACTCATAATTCGGCTAATTGGTCCCACGCCTGAAGATATTCGGCCAGATGGGGGCGGGATTCGGATTCAGCTTCTACATAATTGCGCACACCGAGTGCTGCACGCGCATATGCACCTTCGGTTAGTGCGCCTGAGAAAAACTGATGGCGCAGGAATATCAGCAAGGTGGTGAGCACATCTGTTTCACAGTAATCACGAATCGCTTCGATCTGTCCGGTTTCGAACATGTCGCGCACATTGTCTCCGGCTGTCTCTAGTTTCCCCGGCACATTCAATACCGCTGCGACTTCATCCATGGAGCAGCGCGCCGATGCGCCAAAATCAGATAACACTTCCAACAGATCGCAATGATATTCCGATGAAAAACGGGTATCGTAATTGTTCCATTTATCACCCTCAGTGAACCAGCGCGGGCAACTCAGACCATGCGCCATGGCACGGTATTTCAGAACAGGCACATCAAAACCGCGCCCATTAAAACTGACCAATTGGGGCGTTCGTGTTTCAATCAGATGAAAGAAACCTTCCAACATCTCTTTTTCAGAGCTGCTTTGATCGCCACCTGTCGCCAAGCGGCGCATGAGCAATTCGTTGCCCTCTTCACCCGGTTCACGAATCAGATGGCCGTAAGAGATAGCCACCACCTGATGAAACGGCTGACGGGGGAAATCATTGCGACCATCGGTCTTTTCTAAAAAGTAGCACGACAACGCATCACGCGCTTCTTGATCGGTGAGATCAGGCTGGCGCACAACACGCCGCGCCGCATCGGCATCAACCACTGTTTCGATATCAAATACGATTACATCACGCCGCATGCCAGTCCTCTCTCAAATCCGATTCTCCTTCAACACTATCGCCTTCAACTTTTACGCCTTAAGAACTTCATCAACAGCGCACGTTCTCCCAACAGTATAGCCGACAACAAGAACACGACAATCGCACCCATAATTGCAGCCCCCAACCAGGCACCCTGCATCAGACCATCCACAGGAAAGTCCCACAGTGATTCAAAGCCTATCAAGTAGAGCAGCATCAACAAACTGGCGACAACAGCCGTTGCCATGCGTTTAAAGGTGCTGGCATCAAACAGTGATCCATATGTCTTGGTTAGGCGCAGATACAGCAGCACCACATTCACAAATGCAGCCAATGAGGTGGCCAAAGCCAGCCCAACATAAGTCCAGAACTGCATCAGAATCACGGCCAATACAATATTCACAACCACACTGATCGCTGCATAACGCATTGGAGCTTTGGCATCTTTCTGAGCATAACAGGCTGATGCGAACAGTCTGACCCAACAAAAAGCAATCAGACCAACAGCATAGGCTTGCAATGTTTGTCCTGTTGCCACGCTATCAGCGTGACTGAAAGCACCACGCTCAAACAGGGTCACGACAATCGGTTCAGCCAGATAGAAAGCCCCAACAACCGCAGGCAGGGTAAGCCAGGTTAACCAGGCAAGGCCTGTGCGCAGATCTGCACCCGCAGCATCCTTGTTGCCTTTGGAAAGATGACTCGAAAGTGTGGGCAGCAGCGCTGTACTCATGGCGATGCCGAACAGAGCCAGCGGCAATTGTACGATACGATCAGAATAATAGAGATACGACACCGCTCCGGTATCGAGCAAAGTAGCGAGGATGGTACCTACTAAAATATTGATTTGAACGGCAGCAATGGCCAATAGCGCCGGTCCAAACAGATACATAGTTTCAGCAATAGCCGGTTGTTTGAAATTAAAACTGATACGCGGTGTCCAGCCCACCCGTTTCAACGCTGGAAACTGAATCGCTAGCTGCAGAAAACCACCCGCTACTACACCAATGCCAAGTGCAATAGCTGGATTATCAAAGCTTGGAGCCAAAACAAGTGCTGCAATGATAATGGCTACGTTTAACAGCGCAGGACTCGCTGCAGGCACAGCAAAATGTTTATAGGTGTTCAGTACTGCCCATGACAACGCAGCCAGTGAAATCATGGCCAAATAAGGGAACATCAAACGCGCCAGTTCGAGTGACATATTCCAGCGATCCGGTTCATCGGCAAAACCGGGCGCAAACAGATACAACAACCACGGCATAAACAGCATGCCAAGCACGGTAAACAGCACCACCGCCATGAATAACATAGTCGCCAGCGCATTTAAAAATGCATGTGCCTGTTCCTCTCCTTTCTCTCGCTGATCGGATAACACGGGCACCAAAGCCACGGTTAGTGTGCCTTCGGCAAACATGCGGCGGAAAAAGTTAGGCAGCTTAAAGGCCACAAAAAAGGCATCGGCCAGCGGGCCTGCACCCAATACACGGGCTATTAAAATATCACGTACAAACCCCAAAATACGAGATAGCATGGTCCAGCTACCCACTTTGGAGGCCGCACGAAGCAAGCCGGAAGATTGTCTTCCGGAAGCTTGATTTGACTTGCTTTGTTCTGTCGCCATAATCCGCCGCCCTTTCAGGCCCTACCGGGCTTGCATGCGAACCTAGCGTCGCATGAGCTGAAGGGCGAATTTATGGCCGAACGGGCTAAGGTGGTGATTTTTTAATATGCCAGGAATTAGAGTCAATTCTGAAGAACCATTTGAGATTGCGCTTAAGCGCTTTCGCAAGCAGGTCGAAAAAGGCGGTGTGGTTTCCGAATGCCGTCGTCGTGAAGCTTACGAAAAGCCTTCAATCGCGAAAAAACGCAAAGAAGCTGCTGCACGCAAACGTTTAATGAAACGTTTACGCCGTGTACGAATGCGCGAGAATCGCGATTATTAAGTCGCCCTTGCGTCAATAACTTAGAAATGCCGGGCCTTGTGTCCGGCATTTTTTTTACCCCCGGATTGAAGCACTAAGATCAATCAATACTATTTAAAAATCATATATAAATGTCGGAGTTCCCATGCAGAAACAACTTATTGATGATATGAAAGCAGCCATGAAAGCTGGTGAAAAATCACGTCTATCCTGTATTCGCATGCTTCGCGCTGCGATGAAAGACAAAGAGATCGAAGTCGGTCATGCACTCGATGATGCAGAAGCGATGGCTGTTGTATCCATAATGCTCAAACAGCGTTTGGATGCTGCCAAGCAGTATGCCGATGCAGATCGCGCAGATCTTCAGGAGCAGGAGCTGGCTGAAGCAGCAATCTTCCAGGCTTATCTGCCTGAACCACTATCTGATGATGAACTGGCTGCTATTATCGATCAGGCCATTAGTGATACAGCTGCATCCAGCATGCGTGATATGGGCAAAGTGATGGGTATTGTTAAAAGTAAAGCTGAAGGCCGTGCTGATATGGGTAAAGTCTCCGGCATTATCAAATCTCGTTTAGGATAAATGCACTGAAACACTTGCATTTCAGCTTGCTGCACACTACAAAAGCATATGGCTAATTTTTCTCCGTCCTTTCTTGATGAAGTGCTGACCCGCACGGATATTATCGAAATTATCGGACGCCATGTTGAATTGAAAAAGTCCGGCGCCAATATGATGGGCCTGTGTCCATTCCATCATGAAAAATCACCATCATTCTCTG